>NZ_KZ819153.1:0-341 GCF_003115855.1 Brenneria corticis | reverse complement strand
ACGATGCTGACGAATTCGCCCGGCTCCACCGTTAAATCGATGCCGCGCAGCACCTCGTGCGACGCCGCGCCCTCGTGCGCATAACGCTTGGTCACGCCGCGTACGTGCAATGTCTCGGTCATGGTTTAGCCCTCATAGCCCTGCTTCCATACCAGCGCACGTTTTTGCAGCGCCAGCATTAACCGGTCGATCAGAAAACCGACGATGCCGATGGTCGCCATGCAGACCAGCAGTTGGTCGGTCAGCAGCAGCGACTGGGCGCGGAAGATCAGAAAGCCGATCCCCACCTGCCCCGCGATGCCCTCGGCCACCACCACCAGCGCCCAGGCCAGCCCGGCGCT
>NZ_KZ819152.1:0-399 GCF_003115855.1 Brenneria corticis | reverse complement strand
GTGAGATATTGGAAGGTGCAGTGTCCACAACAGATTGTCTGATGAAAATAACGAGCAAGGTAACCTGCGGTAGAAGGTTGCGGACGTTTCCTGAAGTGCCGTGGGGTGTGTGACTGTCAAGTGCAGTGACAAAACACAATGGCGCTCGATTTTTGTGGAAAAATCTCGCCTTTACACAAAAATAGCAACGCGTGCGTTGCTGACAATTTTTGTGTCCCCATCGTCTAGAGGCCTAGGACACTGCCCTTTCACGGCTGTAACAGGGGTTCGAATCCCCTTGGGGACGCCATTCCGATAATGAGTGAAAGACATTATCACCGAATATCTTAAAGATGACTTTAACGAGTCGTGTTTACGATATTGCTCTTTAACAATCTGGAACAAGCTGAAAATTGAAAC
>NZ_KZ819151.1:0-254 GCF_003115855.1 Brenneria corticis | reverse complement strand
TGATTGAATGGCTTAGTGAGGCCTCCGGATTGGCTCCAGGAAGTGGGCAACCACTACCAGGAGCTGAAAAGCTGGTCAAACTTGGTCATTTAGAGGAAGTAAAAGTCGTAACAAGGTTTCCGTAGGTGAACCTGCGGAAGGATCATTACTGTGATTTAGTACTACACTGCGTGAGCGGAACGAAAACAAAAACACCTAAAATGTGGAATATAGCATATAGTCGACAAGAGAAATCTACGAAAAACAAACAAAAC
>NZ_KZ819150.1:0-465 GCF_003115855.1 Brenneria corticis | reverse complement strand
GCTGTCCGGTTTCGGCATGATGCTGATGTAGTCCCGTTTTATCGTCTTCACGAAGCTTTCTGCTATGCCGTTGCTTTCCGGGCTTCGCACTGCTGTCGTGCAAGGCTCCAGTCCCAGCAACCGGGCGAACGCCCGCGTTTCATGAGCCCTGTAGGCTGAACCGTTATCCGTCAGCCACTCCAGCGACTCTGTTGGCAACTGCCTTCCGAAGCGTTTTTCCACCGCACCCAGCATGACATCCTGCACCGTTTCTTTGTCATAGCCTCCGGTGCTCGCTGCCCAGTCAATGATCTCCCTGTCGCAGCAGTCCTGCGCGAAGGTCACCCGCAGCTTTTCGCCATTATCACAGCGGAACTCAAAGCCATCTGAGCACCAGCGCCGGTTACTTTCAGCTACTGCTACGCGCCCCTTATGGGCCCGCTTACGGCAAGGATCAGCGGGTTTACGTTCAAGAAGCAGATTATG
>NZ_KZ819149.1:0-468 GCF_003115855.1 Brenneria corticis | reverse complement strand
GGGAACCTGCGGTTGGATCACCTCCTTAAACTGAAGTGAGATATTGGAAAGTGCAGTGTCCACAACAGATTGTCTGATGAAAATAACGAGCAGAAATACCTTAATAGGCTTGTAGCTCAGGTGGTTAGAGCGCACCCCTGATAAGGGTGAGGTCGGTGGTTCAAGTCCACTCAGGCCTACCAATTCTACTTATCCTTGAAATCTTCGCTGCTGCGTTGCTCATGTGCGTTTGCACACTGCGCTACTCGCAACGAACCTTTCGTCGGCTAAGCGAGTTGGCAGAGGTATGACTGATTTGGGGCTATAGCTCAGCTGGGAGAGCGCCTGCTTTGCACGCAGGAGGTCTGCGGTTCGATCCCGCATAGCTCCACCATTAAAAAGACTTCAGAGCGTATTGGCGACAGTATGCTGCGAAGTATTTGCTCTTTAACAATCTGGAACAAGCTGAAAATTGAAACGACGCAGCTG
>NZ_KZ819148.1:0-329 GCF_003115855.1 Brenneria corticis | reverse complement strand
CTACGGTGCAGATTAGCGACACCACCGATACCACTACACTAACGTTGGGTGATGTGACCGTGGCGGAAGGTAGCGATAGCGCCACCGTCAGCGCCACGCTAAGTAATCCTACTGACCGAGCCTTTACGGTGACGCTAAGCAATGGCGCGACCATTACCTTTGCGGCCGGAGCGACAACTGGCACTTCATCGACCTTTGCGGTGCAAGGGGATGATGTTTACCAAGACGGCGAAAGCTACACCATTCGTGTAACGGATGCGGGCGAACATAACTTTGAGCAACTGGATACCAGCGATACGGCAACGGTAACCGTCACCGATACGGTGGAT
>NZ_KZ819146.1:0-591 GCF_003115855.1 Brenneria corticis | reverse complement strand
CCAGTACCCGGTCTACCTTGATGGTAAAGACCGCATCCTGCGCTTCGGTCACATCGCCATTGCTATCGATCGTCACATTGATGGTGTCGACCGTATCGGTGACGTTTACTGTCGCATCGCCGCCCAACTGCAGATCTTCAAAGACCTTGCCGGCCACGCTGGCATCGGTAAGGCCCAGCGTCACACTACTAGCATCGGCGTACACATCGTCGCCCTGCGCGGGCACGCTATAAGCCACACTCTGCTCGCCGGCCCGGATAGTTATCGTGTCGCCATTGCTTAACGTTACCACCAGATCGTCGGCCAGTACCCGGTCTACCTTGATGGTAAAGACCGCATCCTGCGCTTCCGTGACGTCGCCATTGGACTCAATGATGACATTGACCGTATCCACAGTATCGGTCACCGTCACTGTTGCCGTGTCGCTGGTATCCAACTGCTCGAAGTTATGCTCGCTCGCATCCGTTACACGAAGGGTGTAGCTTTCACCGTCTTGATAGACATCGTCACCCTGCACGGCAAACTCGCTCGAGGTACCAGTTGTTGCCCCGGCCGCAAAGGTGATGGTGGCGCCATTGCTTAGCGTCACCG
>NZ_KZ819145.1:0-625 GCF_003115855.1 Brenneria corticis | reverse complement strand
CTGGGAAAATCTTATGCGTTTGCAGGGGCGAGCGGAAGTTTGCGATGCAACATCAAATATCTGGTTGGCGTTATTACACCCTCTCAGGGAGTGTTTATGAAGCAACGCGTTGGTTATCGTGAGATGCCTGCTTATGGCACTGAGGGCCACAAGATACTAATCTTACTACTCTTTTTCAGCCAACTGCGCCACTTCCTCGGGCGTAAGCCCGGTAATTTGCTGCACGGTCTCTTTATCCATGCCTTTGAGCAATAATTGGCGGGCGATTTGCCGGGTACTGGTTTTGATTCCCTTTTCTATACCTTGCTCCATTCCCTTTTTAAAACCGATTTGTTCCAGTTGCTGTGCGATGGTCATAATTTCCTCCCGGTGCTGAGGCAGTTTTTCCGTTAAGACCTGGGTGAAATGCGGCACTGAGCGAGTATTGCCGGATTTAATAATATAAACCAGTAACGCCTTTCGCAGTTCAGGGGGCGGCGCCCATTGACCAAATAATAACCCGATATCCTGGACCAGTTCCAGTATGTCCCGCCGGCGGATATGTTTTTGTACCAGTTCCAGCAGCGCCGCCTTGCGGTGAGTTTTGATTTCGTCATCGGGGATGACGGTGAGATCGACCAACGGG
>NZ_KZ819144.1:0-636 GCF_003115855.1 Brenneria corticis | reverse complement strand
CTGGGAAAATCTTATGCGTTTGCAGGGGCGAGCGGAAGTTTGCGATGCAGCATCAAATATCTGGTTGGCGTTATTACGTCCTCTCAGGGAGTGTTTATGAAGCAATGCGTTGGTTATCTAAGATGCCTGCTTATGGCACTGAGGGCCACAAGATAGTAGTCTCATTATTCTTTTTCAGCCAACTGCATTACTTCCTCAGGCGTAAGCCCGGTAATTTGCTGCACGGTCTCTTTATCCATGCCTTTGAGCAATAATTGGCGGGCGATTTGCCGGGTACTGGTTTTGATTCCCTTTTCTATACCTTTCTCCATTCCCTGCTGCATTCCCTTTTTAAAACCGATCTGTTCCAGTTGCTGTGCGATGGTCATAATTTCCTCCCGGTGCTGGGGTAGTTTTTCCGTTAAGACCTGGGTGAAATGCGGCACTGAGCGAGTATTGCCGGATTTAATAATATAAACCAGTAACGCCTTTCGCAGTTCAGGGGGCGGCGCCCATTGACCAAATAATAACCCGATATCCTGGACCAGTTCCAGTATGTCCCGCTGGCGGATATGTTTTTGTACCAGTTCCAGCGGCGCCGCCTTGCTGTGAGTTTTGATTTCGTCATCGGGGATGACGGTGAGATCGACCAACGGG
>NZ_KZ819143.1:0-642 GCF_003115855.1 Brenneria corticis | reverse complement strand
CGCTAAGCAATGGTGCGACCATCAGTTTTGCTGCCGGGTCAACAACCGGCACCTCATCATCCTTTGCGGTGCAGGGTGATGATGTTTACCAAGATGGTGAAAGCTACACCCTAAGTGTAACGAACGCGGGCGAGCATAACTTCGAACAGTTGGATACCAGCGATACGGCAACAGTGACGGTGACCGATACGGTGGACACCGTCAATGTGACAATCGATAGCAATGGCGACGTCACCGAAGCGCAGGACGCGGTCTTTACCATCAAGGTAGACCGGGTACTGGCTGATGATTTGGTAGTGACGTTAAGCAATGGCGACACGGTAACTATTCAGGCGGGTAAACAGAGTGCTGCTTATACCGTGCCGGCGCAGGGCGATGATGTGTACGTCGATGCGGGCAGCGTAACGCTGGGCCTTACCGATGCCAGCGTGGCCGGCAAGATCTTTGAAGATCTGCAACTGGGCAGCGAGGTGACGGTAAATATTACTGACACGGTCGATACCACCACGCTAACGCTGGGCGATGTGACCGTGGCGGAAGGTAGCGATAGCGCCACCGTCAGCGCCACACTAAGTAATCCCACCGATCGCGATTTTACGGTGACGCTAAGCAATGGCGCCACCATCACCTTTGCGGCCGGGG
>NZ_KZ819142.1:0-652 GCF_003115855.1 Brenneria corticis | reverse complement strand
GCCAGCGTAGCCGGTAAAACCTTTGAAGATTTACAATTGGGTAGCGATGCGACGGTAAATATTACTGACACCGTGGATACCACCACGCTGACGCTGGGCAATGTTACCGTGGCGGAAGGCAGCGATAGCGCTACCGTCAGCGCCACACTAAGTAACCCGACCGATCGTGCCTTTACGGTAACGCTAAGCAATGGTGCCACTATCACCTTTGCTGCGGGTACGACAACCGGCACTTCATCAGCCTTTGCTGTGCAGAGTGACGATGTTTACCAAGACGGTGGAAGCTACACCCTAAGCGTCACGAACGCGGGTGAGCATAACTTCGAACAACTGGATACCAGCGACACAGCAACAGTGACGGTGATCGATACGATCGACACCGTCAATGTGACGATCGATAGCAACGGCGATGTCACGGAAGCACAGGATGCAGTGTTTACCATTAAGGTAGACCGAGTACTGGCCGACGATCTGGTGGTCACCCTAAGCAATGGCGACACGGTAACTATCCAGGCGGGTGAGCAGAGCGCAGCCTATAGCGTGCCCGCGCAGGGCGACGATGTGTACGCCGATGCGGGTAGCGTAACGCTGGGTCTTACCGATGCCAGCGTGGCCGGCAAGGTCTTTGAAGATCTGCAACTGGGTGGCGATG
>NZ_KZ819141.1:0-784 GCF_003115855.1 Brenneria corticis | reverse complement strand
ATTTCGAACAATTGGATACCAGCGACACCGCGACGGTAACCGTCACCGACACGGTAGATACCACCACGCTGACGCTGGGCGATATCACGGTAGCGGAAGGCAGCGACAGTGCGACTGTCAGCGCCACGCTAAGTAACCCGACCGATCGCGACTTTACGGTGACGTTAAGCAACGGGGCGACTATCACCTTTGCGGCCGGAGCGACAATAGGCACCTCGAGCGCGTTTGCAGTACAGGGCGACGATGTTTATCAAGACGGCGAAAGCTACACGATAAGTGTAACCAACGCGGGCGAGCATAATTTCGAGCAACTGATCAGCAATGAAGCCACGGTCAACATTACTGACACGGTAGATACCACCACGCTAACGCTGGGCGATATCTCGGTAGCGGAAGGCAGTGATAGTGCCACCGTCAGCGCCACGCTAAGTAATCCGACCGATNACGACGGGTACCTCGAGCGCCTTTGCGGTGCAGGGTGACGATGTCTATCAAGATGGTGAAAGTTATACCCTAAGCGTAACCAACGCGGGCGAGCATAACTTCGAGCAACTGGATACCAGTGATACCGCAACGGTGACTGTCACCGATACGGTCGACACCGTCAACGTGACGATCGATAGCAACGGCGATGTCACCGAAGCGCAGGACGCGGTCTTTACTATCAAGGTTGACCGGGTACTGGCCGACGATCTGGTAGTGACATTAAGCAATGGTGAGCAGGTTACCATCCGTGCCGGCGAGCAGAGTGTGGCTTATAGCGTGCCGGCGCAGGGCGATGATG
>NZ_KZ819140.1:0-796 GCF_003115855.1 Brenneria corticis | reverse complement strand
CAGAAAACCTCGGTTTTGCAGAATCAGTAATTTATCCCGGTGGCACAGCCAGCGCACCCGCAACTATCACAACAGGTAAACGCATAGAGGTTGCCAGCCCGTTCGATACATTGAGTTGTTTAATTCAGGTTGAACTACTGATTGGTGGCGAATGGGGTGTAGCTAGCAATGATATTTCAGAGGGTACTGCCGCCGGGTCGTCATTTGGTATCGCCGCAAATTTTTTAAATAAAAATACGATCGTCATTAAAACTGGAAACAATGGAATTATCAGAACAGACAATACAATTGGTAGTCCGTGGGCATCTGGCTCACTCACAGGATATCGACTGCGAGTAATCAAGCTGGCAAGCTAACAATGTCGGTGATGAAGTTGAACAGAGTGGCCCTGTTGGGCCACAGACTATAAAACGATATTATTTAATTAATCTTAAACGGAATGGGGCTTCAACAACGTTAGCATCGTTTGGGGGCCGGAAGCCATAGGGTAGTCCCGAGCGGTTCCCAGAGTTTTTTGATAATAGCGATTCTGCACCTGCAAAGATGCCAATCTTTCCGTCTGATGTTATTGTGACATTCACTCCCCACGTATAGTTATTTTCGTATATCCATAATGTATCTATCCATCGCACAACACCGTCATTACCTGCAATTTGGATTTGCGGAATGAATGCTACGGATTTTCCTGCATGCGGATTATCAAAAACATAGTCACTCGATGTTTTGATTTTTAGCGGAGCGGCGGCTGTGCCGCCAACATACAAAAACGACTCTTCTGCAAAACCGAGGTTTTCTG
>NZ_KZ819139.1:0-878 GCF_003115855.1 Brenneria corticis | reverse complement strand
CGGACGGCGACCTTGATCTCTTCCTCGGCGCCCGGCTCCAGCGGCAGCAGCGGAGAACGTACCGTAGCGTGCCCCAGTATCCCGCGCTCAACCAGCGCATGCTTCAGCGCCACCGTCCCTTCCATATGCGAACCCCGGTGGTACACGCTCTTGGTGACCGGCAGCAGGCGGTCATGGATTTCACGCGCTTTCCGGTAATCTTGCGCTTTGCCCGCCTCGATCATCTCCACCAGCAGTTCCGGCGCGATATTGCCGTATCCCACCAGCAGACCATCCACGTCGAAAATCGTCGACAGCAGATATTCGTCATGGCAGCTCAGGATTTGCAGGTCCGGACGTTCGCGGCGGATCACCGGAATTTCCGTATCCCAGCGGCGCATATTGCGCACGCCGTTTTTCATGGCGAATACGCCCGGCTGCGCGGAGATCTCCAGCAGCGTTTCCAGGTTGTAGGTGCATTTGGTGACGTCCGGATACTGGAACAGGATCAGCGGCAGACCGCTCTCTTCATAGACGTGACGGTATTTATCCTGCGGCGCGCCTTTCTGGTAGCCGAAACGCAGCCAGCCGTGGGACGGATACAGCAGACCGGCGGAAGCCCCGGCCTTGACGGCGCGTTTGGCTTCTTCGGCGGCGACCTCGGTGCCTTCCAGCGTGATGCCGGCGATGATGGGGATGTCGTTATTGACGGATTCGACGAACGCTTCGATGACTTTTGCCTGTTCGTCGCGGGAGAGGAAGGTTCCTTCGCCGGCATGGCCGAGCACGGTGAGGCTTTTTACGCCGTCGATGCTGTGCAGCCAGGCGCCCAGTTTTTTACAGGCGGCATAGTCCACGGCGCCATCGCGGGTAAAGGGAGTAATGGGAGCAGGGTTCAG
>NZ_KZ819138.1:0-894 GCF_003115855.1 Brenneria corticis | reverse complement strand
TGCGCGGCATCGATTTAACGGTGGAGCCGGGCGAATTCGTCAGCATCGTTGGGCCAAGCGGCTGCGGCAAGAGTACCCTGTTGCGCCTGATTGTCGGGCTGGATCAGGATTATCAGGGCGAGATTACGCTGGGAAGTCGGCGCATTAGCGGTCCCGGCCCGGAGCGCGGCATCGTGTTTCAGGACCATCGTTTGCTGCCGTGGCTGACGCTGGAGGAGAACATCGCGCTGGCGGTGGAAAACGTCTCCTGGCCGGCGGCGCGCAAACGCGACGCGGTGCGCGAACATATTGAGCTGGTCGGGCTGACGGGCTACGAGCAGGCCTTTCCCCATCAGCTTTCCGGCGGCATGGCGCAGCGAGCCGCCATTGCCCGCGGGCTGGTGGCGCGTCCGGAAGTGCTGCTGCTGGACGAACCGCTGGGGGCGCTGGACGCGCTGACGCGAACCCGGCTGCAGGATGAACTGCTGCATATCTGGCAGCACGAGCGCACCAGCATGATCCTGGTGACCCACGATATTGAGGAAGCACTCTATTTGAGTCACCGCGTGGTGGTGCTGCAATCGCATCCGGGGCAGATAGCCAGGGTGGTGGAGGTGACGCTGCCTTTACCGCGCGACCGCGCCAGCTATGCGTTTACCGATCTGCGGCGTGAAGTACTGGCGGCGATGACGCCGGATGCCGTGCGCCACGAAGCGGCAGTAGCCGGGTAGTTGACCCCCTCCCGGCCTCCCCTTGCCAGGGGGAGGAGCCAAACTCCCTCCCCTGCGACTGTCTCTTATACACAAATCCAAGGAACCTCTAGAGGCCATGTGTATTCTGGTCTTGGGTTCATTCTTGGTTCTTGGTTCTTGGTTCTTTGTTTTTTGCTTTTCGTCGGCGTAAGAAATCACGCTG
>NZ_KZ819137.1:0-1029 GCF_003115855.1 Brenneria corticis | reverse complement strand
CACTGCCCAGTTCATTACCGGCGGCGTCGGTGATCTTCACCGTACTGCCGGCTTCGGCTGTGCCGCTAATGACGGAACCATCTTCCGACACCAGCAGATCGGCGGGAGTTGAAGGTACGGAGGTATCCGGGGCGGTAACGCTCGCCGCAGCAGAAGCATTACCGACAGCGTCGCTGACCACTGCACTAATAGCTTCGCCGTTAGTCAGCGCCGGGGATAGCGGTACGGTAAAGTGGCCGTCGTTCCCTACCGTTGCGTTGCCCAGTTCATTGCCGGCGGCGTCGGTGATCTTCACCGTGCTGCCCGCCTCGGCGTTGCCGCTAATGGCGGCACCATCTTCCGCCACCAGCAGATCGGCTGGGGTTGCAGGTGCGGTGGTGTCAGGTGCCGTGGCGGTTGCCGCGGCAGAAGCATTACCAGCAGCGTCGCTGGCGACGACAGTAATCGCTTCGCCGTTGGTTAGTGACGGTGATAACGGCACGGTAAAGCTGCCATTTTCCCCTACCGTCACGCTGCCCAGTTCATTGCCGGCTGCATCAGTGATCTTCACCGTGCTGCCGGCTCCGGCGTTGCCGCTAACGGCGGTGCCGTCTTCCGCCACCAGTAGATCAGCGGGAGTTGAAGGTGCGGAGGTATCCGGGGGGGTAACGCTCGCCGCGGCAGAGGTATTACCGGCCACATCGCTGGCCACCACACTAATCGCTTCGCCGTTGGTTAGTGGCGGGGATAACGGTACGGCAAAGTGACCGTCGTTCCCCACCGTTACGCTGCCCAGTTCATTGCCGGCGGCATCGGTGATCTTCACCGTACTGCCGGCTTCGGCTGTGCCGCTGACTGTGGAACCGTCCGCTGCCACTAGCAGATCGGCGGGAGCGGACGGTGCGGTGGTGTCCGATGCAACAGCGGTTGCCGCGGCAGAAGTATTACCGGTCGCATCGCTGACTACCGCACTAACCGCCTCACCATTAGTCAGCGCCGGTGATAACGGTACGGCAAAGTGACCGTCGTTCCCCACCGTTACGCTGCCCA
>NZ_KZ819136.1:0-1203 GCF_003115855.1 Brenneria corticis | reverse complement strand
TGTATTAGTCGCGACCAGATCTGACACAACAACTTGAAAAGTTGAGAGTTACCGGTTTTGATATGGGTGTCGAATCCTTATACAAAACACAAGAGGTAACTCTCATGTTGCATACTAACAATCCTGTCATCAAACACAAAGCGGGTTTGCTAAATCTGGCCGAAGAGCTCGGTAATGTATCGAAAGCCTGTAAGGTCATGGGCGTATCTCGTGATACATTTTACCGCTATCGGGAACTGGCTGAACAAGGCGGCGTTGACGCGTTAATCACCCGTAGCCGCCGTGGTCCAAATCTGAAAAACAGAACCGATGCCACGACGGAACAAGCCGTCGTTGATTACGCCATAGAGTTCCCCGCTCACGGGCAACACCGAACCAGCAACGAGTTGCGCAAGAAAGGGATTTTTATTTCCGGCAGCGGTGTTCGTTCTGTCTGGGTACGACATCATCTGGAAAACTTCAAAAAGCGCCTGAGAGCACTGGAAGAAAAGGTTGCCAGAGAAGGGATTGAACTTAATGATGCGCAAATTGCGGCGCTGGAAAGGAAAGCCCATGACGATGAAGCCAGCGGTGAAATTGAAACTGCACATCCCGGCTATCTGGGCTCGCAGGATACTTTCTACGTGGGTAATCTGAAAGGCGTTGGTCGGATTTACCAGCAAACCTTTGTCGATACCTACTCAAAAGTGGCCCATTGCAAGTTGTACGTCAGTAAAACCCCGATTACTGCGGCGGAATTACTGAATGACCGGGTTTTGCCGTTTTATCAGTCACAGGGTCTGCCGATGCTGAGAATATTGACCGATCGCGGAACGGAGTTTTGTGGCCGGGTTGAGCACCATGATTACCAGCTTTATCTGGCGATAAATGACATCGACCACACGAAAACAAAGGCGATGTCGCCGCAAACCAACGGTATCTGTGAACGGTTCCATAAGACGATATTACAGGAGTTTTATCAGGTGACGTTCCGTAAAAAGCTCTACGACGACCTCGAAACATTACAGGAAGATCTTGATGAATGGCTGGAGTATTACAATAATGTTCGGACCCATCAGGGGAAAATGTGCTGTGGGCGAACACCGATGGAAACATTGCTTGATGGAAAACGCATCTGGGCTGAGAAGAATTTAAGCCAGATGTAATCTGACAGACACCTGTATAAATAACCGGTAACTGTCAGATCAGGTCTGAGCTAATACA
>NZ_KZ819135.1:0-1235 GCF_003115855.1 Brenneria corticis | reverse complement strand
GCTTGTATCTTCCTCATGTAGTGATTAGCTATCACTACATGAAACAGAGTGAGCTTCAGCAGGGCGCGAAGGCGATAAACCTTGTGACTGAGTTTAAGCCCTCTGTTTCACCTTTCACGCCACCATTAACATTGAACGGTTACCTAGAGCACTGACTCTGAATATACAAGCGGAACGGGCGTGATGGCTTTAGTGAGAGGAGAACTGAACCATGTACTATGTCGGTATTGATATCAGCAAGCGTACAGTCGATATTTGTTTATTAGCAGAAGGGCTTAAAGGTAAACGTAAGACGAAGACTTTACCCAATGGCGCAAACTCGGCAGAGGCTCTGGCGCAATGGTTAGCGTTGCAAAAGCGCGACCCCGGTCAGGCCCATATCATAATAGAATCCACCGGTATTTATCACGAACACCTGGCCTATGGTCTTCATCAGGCTGGCATTCTGGTGTCCGTGATAAATCCGCACCGGGTACGTGAATTCGCCAAAGGAATGGGGATATTGACCAAGACGGATACGGTTGATGCCTATGTGCTGGCATGTTATGGCTGTTTGAGACAACCGGATGGCTGGACTCCTCTTTCGCAAGAAATAAGGAAACTCAAGGCATTGCTACAGCATAGGGATAGCCTGCTTAATGATAAACAACGTATAGAAAATCGGCTGAGCACGTTAAAATCCACAATGGCCCCGGAAGAAGTCGTGGCGTCGCTGGACTCAATGGCGCAGCATTTAAAGGATGAGCTGGCAAGAATTGAACGCCTGATAGAAGCTCACATAGACAAGCATCCCGGACTAAAAAATGACCTGAACCTCCTGAAATCGATTGAGGGAGTTGGAGAGCAAATCGGATGGAACATGTTAGCGATCATCCGGGGCAATAACTTTAGGAGCGCGGAACAGGTGGCGGCGTATCTGGGGGTTATCCCGGTAGAGCGTCGCTCAGGCACCTCGGTGCGAGGCAGAGCTAAGCTGTCGAAAATAGGGCCGCCAAGTATCCGGGCAAAGCTGTATATGGGAGCAATAGCCGCCATCAGCCACAATCGCCATGTGAAAGCCCTATACGAGCGACTATTGCTAAAAGGCAAGGCGAAGATGTTAGCAATAGGTGCAGCGATGAGGAAACTGGTCCATCTGTGTTATGGCGTACTCCATACGCAGCAGCCATATGACAAAAATTATGGGGTGGCGACCAATTAAAATGCTTGACTGGCAACACGGTTACTCAGTCGCC
>NZ_KZ819134.1:0-1255 GCF_003115855.1 Brenneria corticis | reverse complement strand
TGATCCTACCCACGAATGGTGGACACGCTGTTAAGCGAGTAAAATCGTTAACAAGGTGAACCATGACGCAAGCAAAATCTGTGAAGAAGACATCCCGTAATCAATATACCCCGGAGTTTCGCCAGCAGGCGCTGGCGCTGGCTGAGCGCATCGGCGTCGCCAAAGCCGCCCGGGAACTCGGCCTGCACGACTCTCAACTCTACGCCTGGCGCAGTAAACAACGTCAGCAGGGCTCCACCTCTGAGCGTGAGCAGCAACTGGCCACGGAAAATGCCCGCCTTAAACGTCAACTCGCCGAGCGGGATGAGGAGCTGGCTATCCTCCAAAAGGCGGCCACCTACTTCGCCAGACGCCTGAAGTGAAGTACGGTTTTATACAACAGCATCAGGCGGCGTTCTCAGTGAAAAGTCTGGCCAGGGTACTGCGTGTCTCGCGCAGCGGCTGGTATGCCTGGCTGAAGCGCCGGCAATCCCCCTCACCGCGGCAGATGCGCCGCCAGCAGTGTGATGAGCGGGTGGCGCAAGCTTTTATACAGGCTAAACAGCGCTATGGCGCGCCCCGCCTGACGCAGGAATTGCGTGAAGCCGGTCATGGCTGGAACCGTAAAACGGTGGCGGCCAGTCTGCGACGTCAGGGATTACGGGCCAGAGCGGCGCGCAAGTTCAAAGCCACGACAAACAGCCGGCATAACCTGCCGGTGGCGTCGAACCTGTTGCAACAGGATTTCAGTGCCACGGGGCCGGACCAGAAGTACGTTGGGGATATCACCTACCTGTGGACAGAGGAAGGCTGGCTGTACCTGGCGGTGGTTATCGACCTGTATTCGCGTCGGGTGGTGGGTTGGTCGATGTCGGAACGAATGACGGCGGAGCTGGCGTGCAATACGCTGAAAATGGCGCTGTGGCGGCGAAAGATGCCGCGCGGCGTGATAGTTCACTCTGACAGAGGGAGCCAGTATTGTTCCCATGATTATCAGGGTGTTATCAAAGACAATGAACTGATATGCAGTATGAGCGCGAAGGGCTGTTGCTACGATAACGCTTGTGCGGAAAGCTTCTTCCACAGTCTGAAAGTGGAGCTAATCCACGGTGAGAGGTTCAACACGCGGGAGGAGATGAAATCGGCGGTATTCGAGTATATCGAGATAGACTACAATCGGCACCGACGGCATAGTGCCAACGGCGGGCTAAGCCCGGTGCAATTTGAGGAAAGAAACCTCGCTTAAGGCAGTGTCCACCGTCGCTGGGCAAGATCA
>NZ_KZ819133.1:0-1289 GCF_003115855.1 Brenneria corticis | reverse complement strand
GGGAACCACCGCACCGGGACCGGATCATAAGTCGAATATCAATGCGGCGATGGAGGCGCAGTTCTCGCCTCAGCAGAATGCAAACAAAGCAACGTCTATGGGAGCTACACTACAAAAAACCCCCTCGTCTACAAGCGCGTCTCAGGCAAAATCCGCGATATCGCCTACTGATAAAAAACATTCATCACCCGCCCAAAACGCCTCCCCTACCAAAAAGGAATTTGTCAAAAAAGTTTATGCGGCAGCTCTAGAGGAAGAAAAAAAAACTGGGGTACCTGCCGCCGTTACTACCGCACAGGCAATACTCGAAACAGGTTACGGAAAATCGGTACCGACGGATATCAATACTGGCAAATATAGCTATAACTTGTTTGGAATCAAAGCACATGGTTCTCCCAATTATGTAGAAAACTGGACCCATGAGAATATCAATGGTAAAAGAGTAAAAATTATTGATAAATTCGCCGCTTATGATTCATATGAAGAAAGTATCGCCGGAAGGTCTGAGTTTTTAAGGAAAAACAAGCGCTATCAGAGCTTATTTGAAAGCAAAGACCCTAAAGTTTGGGCCCAGGGATTACAGGATAAAGGTTATGCAACCGATCCTGATTATGCTAAAAAGCTTATTAGCATTATGAACTCGCAGGAATTATTATGATTAAGAAATTATTAGTTCTGACATTACTTTTTTCCTCTCATGTTGTAGCCAATACAGATTGCAGGGCTATTGATGAAAAAGCACAGGAAAAGGCTACCCGTTTTGATAGCACTGATAATGGATATACCGTTACTGGGAAAGAGAGGTCTTATTTTTATACAGCACCTAATGAAGATTGTATAAAAAAGCAAGTGTTCATTATTCCTGGAGATAAAGTCAACGCGTATTTAGACTACAATGAATATTACTATGTGATGTATTTTAAGAAAGATGGGCAGCAAGTGGAGGGGTGGATAAAACAGGAGCAATTGAAACCTAATGACACAGGCGTAGCTCCTAAATAAACATAGTATAGAAACTCGTTCTGCATCAATCAGTCCGTAAACCGAACAAGTCATTAGCCGGCTGGTCAGATTTGGCGGCATACAGATACCGCTCGTGGGCGATGAGGTGGTGATTGATTTCACCAACGACGACCCCGACCGCCCGATTCTCACCGGCCAAGGGAAACTTGATGCGGTGGTGCTGGCCTCCGGCACCATGCTGCGGCTGGGGTGCGGCAAAAGCGCCATCGAACTTCAGGCGGGCGGACAGATCAATCTGGTGGGCACCGGCTTTAACCTGTATGTGG
>NZ_KZ819132.1:0-1317 GCF_003115855.1 Brenneria corticis | reverse complement strand
GAGCCTGTCCACGATTCTGTGTAATCGCCATCTCATTTAAAGGTGATCGCTCGCACGATCACCGAACTCGATAATAAAGCGGCTCATGGCCAACCGCCAGTCCCTCAGCGGCATTGTCCATTTCTTTGACGCCGCCTCTATCGCCAGCCATATCACCTTCTTTACCGAGTCGTCTGATGGGAACACCTTACGTTTTTTAATCGCATGCCGGATAACGCTATTCAGCGACTCAATAGCGTTGGTGGTGTAAATCGCCTTGCGGATATCAGACGGATACCCGTACAACGTTGACAGGTTAGCCCAGTTCGCCCGCCAGCTCCGGCTGATTTGCGGGTAGCGCTCATCCCAGTTGTCGGCGAACGCATCCAGTGCTGCCAGAGCGGCTTCTTCTGTCGGGGCTTGATAGACTGCTTTCAGCCCGCCTGTGACGGCCTTGTAATCCCGCCATGACACGTATTTCAGACTGTTGCGCACCATGTGAACAATGCACAACTGGATGCGAGTCTGTGGATAGACGGCGTTGATGGCGTCGGGGAAGCCTTTCAAGCCGTCAACACAGGCGATGAAGATATCCTGCAAGCCCCGGTTTTTCATCTCCGTCAGCACGCCCAGCCAGAACTTCGCGCCTTCATTTTCCGCCAACCACATGCCCAGCAGCTCTTTATGGCCTTCGGTATTGATGCCCAGCGCGAGGAACACGGATTTGTTGATGACGCTGCCGTCCTGACGGACTTTGACCACGATACAGTCAAGATAAACAATGGGATATAGCGCATTCAGCGGACGGCTCTGCCATTCGGCAACCTGTTCTTTCACCGCGTCGGTGACTTTGGATATCAGCGATGGCGACACGGCCGCGTCATACATTTCCTTGAAGACGGCGGCGATTTCACGAGTGGTCATGCCTTTGGCGTAGAGCGCCAGTATCTGGCTGTCCATACCGGTGATACGGGTCTGGTGTTTCTTGAGCAGTTGCGGCTCGAACGAGCCTTCCCGGTCACGGGGCGTGCGGATATCCAACGGGCCTTCTTCGCTGTCAACCGTCTTGGCGGAGTAGCCGTTACGGGTGTTGGAGCCGGATTTGGGCTGGTGCTTCTCGTGGCCCAAATGGGCGGTCAGCTCAGCATTGAGTGCCGTCTCGACTGTTAGCTTTTTCAGAAAGCGGGAAAGCTGATTCAGGTCATCAGGGGTTTTGAGGTTTTTTGCCAGTTCGGTGGCAAGAGCCTGTAATTGTTTTTTGTCCATAAATTCACCTGTTCTTGGTGTTGCGGTAAACATATCAAAAACAGGCGATTACACAATTTTATAAACAGGCTC
>NZ_KZ819131.1:0-1491 GCF_003115855.1 Brenneria corticis | reverse complement strand
GCGCCGTGGCGTCAGGCGCGGTGGCGGTTGCCGCGGTTGAGGCGTTACCAGCCGTGTCGTTGGCTACTGCGCTAACGGTCTCGCCGTTGGTTAGTGTTGGTGATAGCGGTACGGTAAAGTGGCCGTCGTTACCCGCGGTTACGCTGCCCAACGCATTGCCGGCGGCGTCGGTGATCTTCACCGTGCTGCCCGCTTCGGCTGTACCACTAACGGCGGCGCCGTCCGCTGCCACCAGCAAATCGGCGGGAGTTGCCGGAGCGGTGGTATCCGGGGCGGTAACGCTCGCCGCGGCAGAGGTATTACCGGTCACATCACTGACCACCACGCTAATCGCTTCGCCGTTAGTCAGCGCCGAGGATAACGGTACAGTAAAGTGACCATCGTCACCCACCGTTACACTGCCCAGTTCATTACCGGCGGCGTCGGTGATCTTCACCGTACTGCCCGCTTCGGCGTTGCCGCTAACGGCGGCGCCGTCCGCTGCCACCAGCAGCTCGGTTGGGGTTGCTGGGGCGGTGAGATCCGGAGCGATCGCGGCGGTGGTCGTAGAAATATTATTCGCCGCATCCGTGGCGGTAACCGTAACGGTTTCCCCGTTGGTCAGCGCGGTCGGCAAGGCAACGCTATACACGCCAAACGAATCCGCCGTGGCGGTCAGCGTGGCGCTGTCCGGCAGCGTGACCGTTACCGTGCTCTCCGGCTCGGCCGTTCCGCTAACGGTCAGTCCGTCATCGCTGACCGCCGCTTCCGGCGCCTCCGGCGCGGTGGTATCCGGCACCGACGTATCCGGTACGGTAACCTGCGTGGCCGATGAGGTATTACCCGCGCCATCCGTGGCGGTTACCGCCAACTGTTCTCCGGCGGTTAACCCTTGCGACAGGGGGATGCTCCAGGTGCCGTTTTCCGCCGCCGTCGCGGTCTGGGTACTATTATCCGGCAAGGTCACCGTCACGGTACTGCCCGCCTCCGCCGTACCGTTTATCGTCGTGCCGTCGTCGATGATATAAGCCTCCGGCGCATCCGGCGCCGTGGCATCAGGCGCGGTGGCGGTTGCCGCGGTTGAGGCGTTACCGGCCGTGTCGTTGGCTATGGCAGTGATTGCTTCGCCGTTGGTTAGTGCCGGAGATAGCGGCAACGTAAAGTGGCCGTCGTTACCCGCGGTTACGCTGCCCAACGCATTGCCGGCGGCGTCGGTGATCTTCACCGTGCTGCCCGCTTCGGCTGTACCACTAACGGCGGCGCCATCTGCTGCCACCAGCAAATCGGCGGGAGCTGCCGGAGCTGTGGTGTCAGGTGCGGTGGCCGTTGCCGCTGTTGAGGAATTACTAGCCGCATCGCTGGCGACGACAGTAATCGCTTCGCCGTTAGTCAGCGCCGAGGATAACGGTACGGCAAAGTGACCGTCGTTCCCCACCGTTACGCTACCCAGTTCATTGCCGGCGGCATCGGTGATCTTCACCGTGCTGCCGGCTTCGGCGTTGCCGTTAACGA
>NZ_KZ819130.1:0-1497 GCF_003115855.1 Brenneria corticis | reverse complement strand
CTCATTCATGCCACTGGCTCACTAATTCGCCATGAATGTATAACGCCATTGGGCGTTCTACAGGGAGTGGCAGCGGCGGCTCCGGTGCATGGGTAACGTGCAGCGCCTTATCAACCTGTTTAACGATCACTCGCTCCAGTGCAACTAGTCGGTGGTCATTTCCCCGGTCTGCACTCGGCACAGGACATCAACCGTGTTGACGTGGGTGACGATGCCGCCGGGGAAATTTTGCGGCAATTGAAGTGTGTTTGTTGACACCTAAAACAACAAGCGGTAGAACACACCGTGACCGCATATTGTTAAGGAATGATAATAGGGAGCAATAATGGCAACAAAAGAAGAGGGTTTCCGCAATCTTACGGCGGGTGAACTTAGGATAGCTCGCACAGTTTTCAAGGATGCGATTAATTACGGGATGGTTAAGGTTTATAACGGCGAGTATTTCCCTTTTGGAATGCAAAATGATGATACGGCTGTTACACCGAATGGCAATATGTATTGGCCCCCAAAAATATTTAAAGAAGATTTCTCCCAAGAAAGGCCTGATATACATAATTGGTTCATTCATGAAATGGTCCATGTCTGGCAATATCAGATGGGTTTAAATGTGAGAGCACGCGGCATAATGAGTTGGGCGACCAATTACAATTATTCATTACCAGACTACAAATTATTGGCGAATTTTAATATGGAACAACAAGCCTGTATTATCGCTGATTATTTTTCGTTGGTGAGCTTTGGTATTAATGAATGGTCTGCTGTTACTAATTTCAGAGGAATTGTTGGCCCTAACTTAATAGGAAAATACCAAAACGCGCTTAAATATTTTCTTATATCACCACGCGACAGGAAGTGTTTATGGAACTAAAAATATTTTCTTTAGGTCTGATTATCATCATGTTATCTGGATGCGGATACGGTCATCACACCTCTTTTCGTCTTGCATTAGTTACATTAAAAAATAGCCAGCCGTGCATTGCCGCTGAGGATGAATCTGTTACGAACAGTGGTCATTCCAAACTACTCCGAATTGGCATTTCAGAACGTCTATCTGATGGGAAAATGCATTCTGTATGGGAAAGGGATGACATGGAAAATCCAACTTACACGGTATTACCACTGCAATGTGTTCCTGTACCCTATCACTTTGAAGCGAATAAAGAGTACAGCGTTAGTTTAGTTACTGCCTATTCTTCTCGTGATGTTGATACAAAGCGTATATGGGTAAGAAATTTTACACTGGAAGAATTGAAATCGCAGGAAGATAAGTAACTGATGTTATGAGTTGCCCCGTATTGCGGGGCAATGTGTTTTATCGGCTCAGATGTTCTATCAGCAGCTCGTCAACCGTTTTCATCTCTGCCTTACTAAACCCCAACAACGGCCTTGCCTCATATTGCACATCGTCACTATGGCGATTAGGGCGATCGCGCAGGCCGTAGTGATGCACCCGCGCCATGCGCTGAACCCGTCCGACAAACTCCACGCTTGCCGCGT
>NZ_KZ819129.1:0-1695 GCF_003115855.1 Brenneria corticis | reverse complement strand
AACGATTTTACTCGCTTAACAGCGTGTCCACCATTCGTGGGTAGGATCAGTTTGCTGGCTTGGCCTGTTAGCGCAGTCGGGCTGACAACCCGGCCTGCCGGGGAGCCGAAGGAGGTCCAACTGGTTAAAGCCGCCTAGATACTTAGGAAAAAAATAAAAACATATAAATTATAGACATATAAATAGATTATTAATACCTTGCAATACTTTTTATTGACTATTTATTTATTGGGTATATATTCAGCCATACTTTACTAAGGAGGTGTATATGAGCGATTCATCTGTAGTTGTATTTACTGCGCGTGGCCTTGATCGTCTGAAAAGCGATGGTGGTTCCAGTGCATGGGTTTTAAGCGAAAAACGCGCATCGCGTTGTAAATACGTGGTTTGTGTGCAGAACCGAGACCCGGCTGACAATCATAATAACGACTGGGGAACAGTAACTGCACCACACAAAAACGCCTTCTTTGTTGGAATGATATCGGATGTTGTACTTTCTCCTGAATGGAATGGAAAGCACCCTAAAAGATGGCTAATCAAAGTCAGCCAGTATGCTGAAGTCTCTTACCCTGACATGTGGGATGGAGCCAGAAATCCGGTAGCCTACTCATCACTATTCGAGTTGGGTATTGATGAAAGCAAATTAAAATTCAATAAGATGCCTGAAGTTAACATCGAATCACCAAAAGCTGCACCTGAAGAAGACCCTTTCCCCGAGGGAATAACAATTCAAAACGCGAAGATACTTTTATCTAAAAAGTATGAAGTTTCTGTCGATAGTATTGAAATTATCATTCGCGCCTGAGCAGCAGGCTACAACTCTGGCGTAAATATTTGGACTTTTGGAGGCTTTATGGACAAGTTATGGGGCGGTAACTTCAAAGACATCCCTTTGGATCACTTCGAGAAAATGAAGTCGGCAGCTCGTGATCTGGCTGAACGCCACAGGACATCTGACGATCCTAAAGTGAACGACAAAAATATATTTATACGTATCGGTTTGTCAGGAACAGGTGTCAGGCCTAACTATCAGGTTGAACTTCCGAATGGGCGTGTTATTGCTATCAATGGCATTAATCATGAAGAGTTTGGTGTTGAAGAATTCGACAGTTACAGGATATCCCGGCCTTACAGTATTGAGCAGCTTAATACCATGCGCATTTTTGGCGGGACTATTGAGTCATAGCACCCGAAAGTGTTCAGATTTGTCAAACTAAGGTCAGCTCTGTACCAGATATAGTCATTCGTACCCTGAGAGTTACACTTCTTAGTGATTCAGGGTATGAAAGTCTATACCTCGCTCTAAGCAGCCTGTCACATAGCATGTAGGTGTCTCAGGATTTGCTGGAGATGAACAAGTAGATGCAGATTCTCACTCGTAGTGAATTCGGTTTCAACCTGCATCAGCTCCAATCTGATGGACAAGGTTAAAACGTGAGTTATAAATTTATAATAATCTGTTTATAACCATAAAAAAATCTAACAACACTGACAATACAAGGTTGATTATAACAATGTTGACAGATAGCAATAGACAACAGGTTATGACAACAACCAATTGTTTTTAATTGACATTTTATGGCTACAGATTAAATAATGATGGTAAAAATGCTGGTAAAAAATCAAAGCATTTACACGAAACCAATAATAACAGGAGTCAAAGATGAAGTTCGAGTCCAGTCAGAGGAGCCATTT
>NZ_KZ819128.1:0-1769 GCF_003115855.1 Brenneria corticis | reverse complement strand
GGGTAAAAGCGGAAGAACTGACGGGTGAGCAGAAAGAGCTGATAGCGAATCTGATCACCCTAGCGGGCGCTGGCGCGGGCGGACTTATCGATGGTAACCTTACCGGTGCCGGAAGCGGAGCGAATACGGCGAAGAATGAGGTGGAGAATAACGCGCTCAGTGACATCATTGAGAACAAAGCCTCCGGTGTGACGCAGGAAGAGAAGTACCAGAACGCCCGGAAGCAGCTTGAAGCGGCACAGGAAGAGTTTAAGGAGAAGTATTGCGCAGGGCTGAGTGCGGAAACGTGTTCAGCCAGGATGGAAGCGCATAGCCAGGAACTGCTGAAAGGCGCGGGTTTATTTGGTACTGATTTTGTTCCTATTGTTGGAGATATCAAGAGTTTTGCGGAAGCGCAGAGTGCGCTGGATTATCTGGCTGCGGCAGTAGGGCTGGTGCCTGTACTGGGAGATGGTGCTGGTAAGATTATCAAGGCAGCAGAAACCGCACTGAAGAAAGGGGATATTGCTGAAGCCTCGAAGCTGATTAATAAAGCCAGTGATGAAATTCAAGTCAAATGGGTTGATGAAAATGCCAGCATGAGTGAACGGGCACGTAACTATAACGATTCTGCTTCTGGTGCCCGTTCAAATATAGAAACGCAAAAAGGTCAGGCTCCTAGCATTGAGAGAGTTGATGCTGATGGAAAGGCTAAATCGGTTAGATTCGACGGTGTTGATGACAATGTGATGGTTGACCGTAAAATATCTGTTGTTACGACGCAAAAGGCGAAAAATCAAGCATTACGGCAGTCTGAAGCACTTAAAAATAATGGCATGACAGGTCGATGGGAAGTCCCCAATCAGGCTCAAGCTAATCGGGCGCAGAAAATGTTTGATGAGCTAGGTATTAAAAATATTGAGGTGAAAATAGTTCATGAATAGAGATGTTAGGCTTGTGAAAGTGATCGCCGATTTAGCAATATTTTTAGAGTTTACAGACGATGATCATCTAGATCCTGATATAGCGGTTGATGCGATGGAGCAGATGGCTGCTGAACTTCAGCTCCTTGATGAAAAAGAAAAAGATGAATTAGTTAATATATTCAAAGATATCTCTTCTCAATATGAAGGTGATAAATGCGAATATGTAAGGGATCTACCTGAATCTTTGGGACTTGTTTAGCAAAGATCCCGGCCCCTAAAACAGGCCGGGATTTTTTTATCTGTCACTCAGCCACAATGCGTATCAGCAGTTGGCCGTGCTCAACGGTGACTATCACCGGGGTATCCATGCCAAATCCCGCGGCTTCCAGCCAGTTGCCTTTAAGGTGCAGGCTGGGGCTGCGGCTGTAATAGCGCGTCATATCATTGTGGTCTGCGTGGCGGCGGCTGACGTAGCCGACCTTCAGGCGTCGTAATGCTTGGGGTGTGGCGGTAGGGAAAGCGCGATGAAGCGGATAAGGAGCAGCCTGATATAGCTGCTGTGCGCGGTGATACTCGCCGGGCGGTAGCGTGTTCAGGGCAAAAAAATAGAAAGGGCAATTGCATTTGGCTCGATTACGGGTATTGCCGCATGGCTAGGTATTTTGATTTTTAAAATTTTGGATAAGTTTAAAAAGAAACCTCCTTCAGGCTCTTAGTAATATGATCCCGCCCATTTGGCCGGGATAGTCACTTTTACCAGTCAGAATCTAATCTCCGCCTCAATCACCAGTTTACCCTGCTCAACGGTGACGATAGACGCTTACAAGACGTATAAGAAAAGCGAGGCCGTGGCGCAGGCCAGGA
>NZ_KZ819127.1:0-2419 GCF_003115855.1 Brenneria corticis | reverse complement strand
TCGCGCAAACCTGGGTTTAGGTAATGCGGTGCTGACTGACACGGCGCAGACGATTTCTGGAGCCAAAACATTTACACAGCAAATATCATTACGGGCCAACGGTAACAGTGGTATATCCATTGGGCGAATTGATGGTGTGGCTAATACACCATATTTTGATTTTTATGCGTCTGGTAGCGCAAGTTATTATGCAGCTCGCTTAATCGCCTCTGGTGGCTCAACAACTGCTAACGGGCAAGGTACACTTAACGTTGTTGCTGGCACCTTTACTCTAAACGGCGTTGCTGTTGCAACTGCTAATACTGCTGTTATGTTGGCAAGTACACAAACAATAACTGGACAAAAAGTTTTTACAGGTAATGAAGTTCCACTTGTTATTAGATCGCCAACAGCCAATGCCGTTTCTATTCTGCGAGGGCAAACAAACGCTGGGGTTAACCATTGGTATATTGGTAAAGGCTCGTCTAGTACTAACAATTTATTGGTATGTAATAATCTTGGCAATAACTGTAGGGTAGAGTTACTTGCTACTGATTCCTGTAATATTGTGGCTGCAAGCTTTACTTGCAACGGTGTAAATGTATTAAAAGAGGGCGATTACGGGTTAGGTGGATTGGTTACGTCTGAAGCGAGTTTTGCAAATATAGCTAATAGCGGTAAGGGGCAATGGTTTAAAAGCCCACAGGGCGGCACTAACTATCCAACGGTTGATGTTGCCTGGTGTGGATTACATATACCGTATGATAATAACGCCGCCGCATCACTTGCTATTCTAGCGGCGACAAGTGTCGCTGGAGTACGCATGTGCGTGCATTCAAGGCGCGGAGGTGTTAATAACGGATGGTTCAATGTGCTGCTGTCAAATCAGTACACAATTGACGCCAACGGATTTTATAAATCAGCGTCACCAATACTACGTCTGGCAAATTCTAATGACAGCATGCCAGATAATTATCTTGATGGATTTGAGTCTGCCGGATGCGGGGCTGTAAATAATGAAGCTGCGGGCGTGACGGCGGAACGCCGTGAAACTGGTGTTTATCTCGTCATCGGCGCATTGGGCTTGGCCGAGTCTGGCTGGACCATCGAAATCCCGCAAGACGTCAATGGCAATCGCCTCTGTTTTGTTGAAACAGAAACATCGGAAAACGGCGACATTACTGTGCGTGTCAGTAAGCGCCAGTTTGATGTTGAGACAGGAAACGTCATTGCCGGCGAGCCGATGGACATTCCCGATGGCCGATGGATTGATCTGCGGCTGTCAATGCCAGCAATGCCAGAGTCCGATCAGTCTGCTGTCGATGAATCCGCAGACACCTCCGCTGAAGCTGCCTCGGTGGCAACGGACGTTGACTCATCCACAGCGGAATCTGAACCAGGCATCTGAACACGCACATCAACCCAGCGTCCAGCCGGGATATCGATTGGCTGGCCGTTCTCCACGCCAACGATGTTATTTCGCGCAAATTCCGGCGCGTCTGTGTGGGTGCGATGATATGTACGGATGATTATTGAGCCATCAGCCTCTATTTCATAGTCAACCCACAGCAGAGGCTGTTTATTGATATCAGTCGGTATTTCTATCCCGCCGCCCGCACCACCCCATGCCGGATCAGCATTGAATCCCAAACACCCGGAAATACGATATTCA
Source organism: Brenneria corticis (assembly GCF_003115855.1). Classification (GTDB taxonomy): domain Bacteria; phylum Pseudomonadota; class Gammaproteobacteria; order Enterobacterales; family Enterobacteriaceae; genus Brenneria; species Brenneria corticis. The sequence goes on along the minus strand of NZ_KZ819127.1, from coordinate 768 downwards.
CCAATTCCTATTTTCTCAGCCGTTACGCCTGTCGCTTCGTCGTTTGTTTCAAATGAACCGTCACTAAATAATTTCACAATCGGCGATGCGGTTTTAATAAACCCGTTTGCATCAACAGTTGTATTACCGTTATGGCGAGCCTCAACCCATGTATAAGACGAATCTGGACGCAACCAACCTGCACCAAATCGCATAGCGCTAGGTACCCCGCCATGAGCTGTAAAAAACGCTCCCGTATACCTAGCACCAGATTCGTATTTACCTCTTACCATAAATATACCTGACGGGTTACCTACCGTTGCAGGTAATTTATCCCAACCCGTAACGCCCTTATATAAACCGCTGCGCTGAGATAGATTAGCAAAATCAACGGAAGGTAAAATGTCAGCGCCCAGCCCCCACGCTCCATTTAATAACACTGCGCCATCAGTGCTATCGGTTGTCGAGGACTGTTTAACCAGGTTAGCTAAACTCCACTGAACAGACCACGCCGTCCAATCCGCTCCGTTATATGTTCGGGTAAAATTTATATTGTTAACGTATGGATAATATATCTGTATGCATGACTCGGAGTTATTAGCTAGTGATGTCAATACCAACAGAAGTCCGGCTTGAGTCACTGGGTAGTTATTACCAATAGAAGTGTTGCCAGTTATTCTCTGTCGCCACATCCCGGCGCTGCTACCCGTCAGCGTATTCAAATTGACAGTTCCAATATCCCCGCGCGCACGAATTGTATCAATGTCTCTTAAACCCAGGTTTGCGCGA
>NZ_KZ819126.1:0-3013 GCF_003115855.1 Brenneria corticis | reverse complement strand
TTCGGGTTGTGAGGTTAAGCGACTAAGCGTACACGGTGGATGCCTAGGCAGTCAGAGGCGATGAAGGGCGTGCTAATCTGCGAAAAGCGTCGGCAAGGTGATATGAACCGTTACACCCGACGATACCCGAATGGGGAAACCCAGTGCAATCCGTTGCACTATCATCACATGAATACATAGTGTGATGAGGCGAACCGGGGGAACTGAAACATCTCAGTACCCCGAGGAAAAGAAATCAACCGAGATTCCCCCAGTAGCGGCGAGCGAACGGGGAGGAGCCCAGAACCATCATCAGTTTGTGTGTCAGTGGAAGCGTCTGGAAAGTCGCACGACAAAGGGTGATAGTCCCGTACACGAAGATGCACAGATTGTGAGTTCGATGAGTAGGGCGGGACACGAGATATCCTGTCTGAAGATGGGGGGACCATCCTCCAAGGCTAAATACTCCTGACTGACCGATAGTGAACCAGTACCGTGAGGGAAAGGCGAAAAGAACCCCGGCGAGGGGAGTGAAACAGAACCTGAAACCGTGTACGTACAAGCAGTGGGAGCCTTGATTTATCANACAGAACCTGAAACCGTGTACGTACAAGCAGTGGGAGCCCCACCACCAAAACACTTCCGGGCCGAAAGGCGATGCGGATGTCGAGGTGAGGGTTGTCATCGCGTTTTTTGCGATGACCAACACACAAAACAAGCAGTGAGTGTTTTGGGGTGGGGTGACTGCGTACCTTTTGTATAATGGGTCAGCGACTTATATTCTGTAGCAAGGTTAACCGCATAGGGGAGCCGCAGGGAAACCGAGTCTTAACTGGGCGTCAAGTTGCAGGGTATAGACCCGAAACCCGGTGATCTAGCCATGGGCAGGTTGAAGGTTGGGTAACACTAACTGGAGGACCGAACCGACTAATGTTGAAAAATTAGCGGATGACTTGTGGCTGGGGGTGAAAGGCCAATCAAACCGGGAGATAGCTGGTTCTCCCCGAAAGCTATTTAGGTAGCGCCTCGTGAATTCATCTGCGGGGGTAGAGCACTGTTTCGACTAGGGGGTCATCCCGACTTACCAACTCGATGCAAACTGCGAATACCGTAGAATGTTATCACGGGAGACACACGGCGGGTGCTAACGTCCGTCGTGAAGAGGGAAACAACCCAGACCGCCAGCTAAGGTCCCAAAGTCATGGTTAAGTGGGAAACGATGTGGGAAGGCCCAGACAGCCAGGATGTTGGCTTAGAAGCAGCCATCATTTAAAGAAAGCGTAATAGCTCACTGGTCGAGTCGGCCTGCGCGGAAGATGTAACGGGGCTAAACCATGCACCGAAGCTGCGGCAGCGAACGTATCACCCAAGACAATTCAGCGTTGTGGATAACGATTGATGGAGCGAAGCGACATCAATGCGTCCTACAAAGTCGNGAAGGTGGCCTGTGAGGGCTGCTGGAGGTATCAGAAGTGCGAATGCTGACATAAGTAACGATAATGCGGGTGAAAAACCCGCACGCCGGAAGACCAAGGGTTCCTGTCCAACGTTAATCGGGGCAGGGTGAGTCGACCCCTAAGGCGAGGCCGAAAGGCGTAGTCGATGGGAAACGGGTTAATATTCCCGTACTGGTTGTTACTGCGAAGGGGGGACGGAGAAAGCTAGGTTGGCCGGGCGACGGTTGTCCCGGTTTAAGCGTGAAGGTGGGTGTTTTTGGAAAATCCGGAACACCGTTAACACTGAGGCGTGATGACGAGTCACTACGGTGATGAAGTAACCGATGCTACGCTTCCAGGAAAAGCCTCTAAGCACCAGGTAACAATCAATCGTACCCCAAACCGACACAGGTGGTCAGGTAGAGAATACTCAGGCGCTTGAGAGAACTCGGGTGAAGGAACTAGGCAAAATGGTGCCGTAACTTCGGGAGAAGGCACGCTGGATTTGGTGAAGTCCCTCGCGGATGAAGCTGAGACCAGTCGCAGATACCAGCTGGCTGCAACTGTTTAATAAAAACACAGCACTGTGCAAACACGAAAGTGGACGTATACGGTGTGACGCCTGCCCGGTGCCGGAAGGTTAATTGATGGGGTCAGCAGCAATGCGAAGCTCTTGATCGAAGCCCCGGTAAACGGCGGCCGTAACTATAACGGTCCTAAGGTAGCGAAATTCCTTGTCGGGTAAGTTCCGACCTGCACGAATGGCGTAATGATGGCCAGGCTGTCTCCACCCGAGACTCAGTGAAATTGAACTCGCTGTGAAGATGCAGTGTACCCGCGGCAAGACGGAAAGACCCCGTGAACCTTTACTATAGCTTGACACTGAACCTTGAGCCTTGATGTGTAGGATAGGTGGGAGGCATTGAAGCGTGGACGCCAGTCTGCGTGGAGCCGACCTTGAAATACCACCCTTTGATGTTTGATGTTCTAACGTGGGCCCCTGACCGGGGTTGCGGACAGTGTCTGGTGGGTAGTTTGACTGGGGCGGTCTCCTCCCAAAGAGTAACGGAGGAGCACGAAGGTTAGCTAATCCTGGTCGGACATCAGGAGGTTAGTGCAAAGGCATAAGCTAGCTTGACTGCGAGAGTGACGGCTCGAGCAGGTGCGAAAGCAGGTCTTAGTGATCCGGTGGTTCTGAATGGAAGGGCCATCGCTCAACGGATAAAAGGTACTCCGGGGATAACAGGCTGATACCGCCCAAGAGTTCATATCGACGGCGGTGTTTGGCACCTCGATGTCGGCTCATCACATCCTGGGGCTGAAGTAGGTCCCAAGGGTATGGCTGTTCGCCATTTAAAGTGGTACGCGAGCTGGGTTTAGAACGTCGTGAGACAGTTCGGTCCCTATCTGCCGTGGGCGTTGGAAGATTGAGAGGGGTTGCTCCTAGTACGAGAGGACCGGAGTGAACGCACCACTGGTGTACGGGTTGTGATGCCAATTGCATTGCCCGGTAGCTAAGTGCGGAAGAGATAACCGCTGAAAGCATCTAAGCGGGAAACTTGCCTCGAGATGAGTCTTCCCTGGGACTTTAAGTCCCC
>NZ_KZ819125.1:0-3027 GCF_003115855.1 Brenneria corticis | reverse complement strand
CCCCCAGCTAGGCTGGGGGTTCCGTAAAGCTTTCAGCTATAAGTCGGTTATAAAAACCCCTTTTGATTTGTTAAAACACCTTGCGGTCTGGCAACTGCAAAAGTTAAACAAGAAATCGAAAGGGGGTCCCAATGGGGGACGAAAAGAGCTTAGCGCATACCCGCTGGAACTGTAAATATCACATAGTTTTTGCACCGAAGTACCGAAGGCAGGTGTTCTATGGAGAAAAACGTAGGGCGATAGGCAGCATATTAAGAAAGTTATGTGAATGGAAGAATGTGAACATTGTGGAGGCGGAGTGCTGCGTGGATCACATCCATATGCTTTTGGAGATCCCCCCGAAAATGAGTGTGTCGAGTTTTATGGGATACCTGAAGGGAAAAAGTAGCCTGATGCTTTATGAGCAGTTTGGTGATCTGAAATTCAAATACAGAAACAGGGAGTTTTGGTGCAGGGGGTATTACGTAGATACGGTGGGTAAAAATACAGGCCGTATCCAGGAATACATAAAGCATGTGCGACGTGAAGTCGCCTAAGTAATTGTTCCAACGGGGGCAACCCCGACGAGGAACCTGATGTTCCGTCATCAGTAGCCTACCGGCACATGCAGGACTGGTAACGGTCTTGTGTGAAGCTGCCGGAACAATGTAGCTGGGCCTTTGGGCCGCGCCAATGCCGTGAGGCGAGGCGTTATCTGCGAGCATCGATGCGGATACGGCGCTAGGCTGGATGGTATGACCAACGAAAGTGAACTGCTGTTAAACACCGTTATGTATGACAAGCCAAAGATGCTGACAAGCTTGAACCAAAAGGTATGCGGTCGGTTGCCCTTTATCCGCTTTGGGGGCACACGGACATCATGACCGCCGGTGGAGAGGCAGGGTCTAACCCATCTCGTTACTCAGGTGAAACACGATAAGCCCGTATCGCTGCCCTTCAGGGCAGGCAGACCGTAAGGCATGCTGTTGGTGGTGCGGGTAGAGGAATGTGGAGAAAGCGAATGCCGTCCTGTAATAGGGCGGATAGGGGTTGAGCCGCAAGGCGACATCACCTCACGCGAAAGCGGGCAGACTTCCACTTGGTCTTTCTCTACGAGAGAGTTTGTCTAACCTTCTTTAAGAGGGAATTGCAGATGGCTACGCAAGAAATTGCTTGCGCGGGTGCGCCCTCACGCGAATCGGTCAACTGGCACAGCATCGACTGGGCCGGGTGTCACCGTGAAGTGCGAAGGCTCCAAGCGCGTATCGTAAAGGCTACTCGGGAAGGGAAACACGGCAAGGTGAAAGCCTTGCAGTGGATTCTGACTCACTCGTTCAGCGGCAAAGCAATGGCCGTCAGACGAGTTACCGAGAACCAAGGCAAGAAGACGCCGGGTGTGGATGGCATCACGTGGTCCACCCCGGAAGCCAAGTCTCAAGCCATGTTGTCACTCAAGCGGCGCGGGTATCGTCCCCAACCGCTGAAGCGTGTCCATATTCCCAAAGCCAATGGGAAGATGCGACCGCTGGGTATTCCGACCATGAAGGACAGGGCGATGCAGGCGTTATACCTGCTGGCCCTCGAACCCGTGGCGGAAACCAAGGCGGATCGGTGCTCTTTCGGGTTCCGGCCTGAGAGATCCACGGCGGATGCCATCGAACAATGCTTCACGGCATTGGCACGGCAGATATCCCCGCAGTGGGTCTTGGAAGGCGACATCAAGGGCTGTTTCGACAACATCAGCCACGACTGGCTCATGGGTCATGTACCAACGGATCGCGAGATTCTGAGGAAGTGGCTCAAGGCCGGGTATGTGGAAGATCGGCAACTTTTTCCAACCGAAGCCGGTACCCCGCAAGGGGGCATCATCTCGCCAACCCTGGCGAATCTCGTCCTCGACGGACTGGAAGCCAAACTGGATACCGCGTTCGAAAGAAAGCGGTACGCCAACGGTGTACAGACCCGTTTGATGGTCAACTATGTGCGGTATGCGGACGACTTCATTGTGACGGGACGCTCGAAAGAGCTACTGGAGCAAGAGGTCATGCCGATCATCGAGGACTTCATGCGGGAACGGGGGCTCACGCTCTCACCCGAGAAGACCAAGATCACGCACATCGACGAGGGCTTCGACTTTCTCGGACAAAACGTGCGCAAGTACAACGGCAAGCTGTTGATCAAGCCGTCGAAAGCGAACGTGGCGACCTTCTTGGAAAAAGTGCGCTCAGCGGTCAAAGGCAATAAGGCGCTGGATCAGCCTCGTCTGATTCGGATGCTCAACCCAATGATCCAAGGCTGGGCGAATTATCACCAGCACGTCGTTTCCAAAGCGACGTTCGCACGTGTCGATCATGAGATTTGGCGTGTGTTGTGGCAGTGGGCCGTCCGTCGGCATCCGCAGAAAGGCAGCGTCTGGATCAAGCAGCGCTACTTCCATTCCGTAGGCACTCGCAATTGGGTGTTTGCGGCGGCAACAGGTGAAAGGTTCCCTGACGGGAATCCAATCTTGACGTCACTGCGGAAAGCAACGGATACGCCCATCCGACGACACCGGGCAATCAAGTTGGAGGCCAACCCCTTCGACCCAACATGGGAAACGTATTTTGAGGAGCGTATGAGCCTCAAGATGCAGAACTCATTGAGGGGCAGGAAGAAGCTCATCAACCTCTGGTTGGAACAGGATCGTCGTTGTCCAATCTGCCAGCAATTGATCACGCAGGAGACGGGGTGGCATGTCCACCACATTATTCGGCGGGTCGATGGCGGAAAGGACGGGAGTACCAACCTCGTGATGGTGCATCCGAACTGCCATAACCAGATTCACGTCAATGGTCTCAAGGTGGTGAAGCCGGTTCGCAAAAGCGGGCTTTGAAAGGCTTGAGCCGTATGAGGGGAAACTCTCACGTACGGTTCTTAGGGGGGGATGGGCCAGCAATGACCTGTCCCTACCCGACCAGTTGGAAGTAGACAAGTTAGGGGAGCAACTGTCGATCCCCTATCCAGGAAGCCCGTTTACGGGCCGTAAGTAAAGAATTGGGATGCAAATGT
>NZ_KZ819124.1:0-3254 GCF_003115855.1 Brenneria corticis | reverse complement strand
ACGATTTTACTCGCTTAACAGCGTGTCCACCATTCGTGGGTAGGATCATAATGTATCAATGTTGCATAACCACGCGCCACGACCATGACCGTTCGCCTCAAAGGGCCACTGAGCGACTCCGTGGCCGCCAACGTAGGCGAGAAAACGGCGCTTACGACAACGTTAGCGAGTACGTCCGGCACCCGCTGAATTTGGGGTAGAAGGTTTCTTCACTCGAGCCACAGAGTGATCAGGTCCTGCAACCTGATACAGCCTCTAAAATTACAGGTATAATCCCACAAATTATTCAACTGGCTGAGAAACGAAGATGACGAAACTCACCTTACAAGAGCAGATGCTAAAAGCTGGATTAGTGACCAGCAAAAAAATGGCCAAAGTGCAAAGAACGGCTAAAAAATCACGAGTTCAGGCTCGTGAGGCAAAAGCCGCTGTGGAAGAAAATAAAAAAGCACAACTTGAGCGTGATAAACAGCTAAGCGAACAACAAAAACAAGCGGCTTTATCTAAAGAGTATAAAGCTCAGGTGAAGCAGCTCATTGAAATGAACAGAATCGTCATTTCAAAAGGCGATATTGACTTTAACTTCACAGATAACAATTTAATTAAAAAAATAGTGGTGGATAAACTTACTCAAGCTCAGCTGATTAGTGGTCGTCTCGCCATTGCCCGTTTGGTTGTTGATAACAGTGGCAAGAGTGAATACGCTATTATCCCCGCGAGCGTAGCCGATAAAATTGCACAGCGAGATGCGAACAGTATTGTATTAAATAGTGCGCTTAGTCAGGAAGAGCAAGATGAAGAAGATCCGTATGCCGATTTTAAAGTGCCAGATGATTTGATGTGGTAATTAACGTTTTGCCGATGCTTAAGTATGAAAAGTCCATCTGGGCTTTTCATTAAGATTTTATTCGGCAAGACGCCACACGCCGGTCAACAACAGTCGGCGTAAGCCCTATTGGGGTGTCTCGGTGTACCGCGCACAGGGAAGCGACTCAGCAAACAATCCGCACCGATAACGCACCCGATTTTTGTGTACTAATTTGTGTACTACTTCGGCGTGGTTGACGGTGGTTTTCAGTGGATTTCGCTGGATGCTCAACAGAGGGATTACCCTGCTGAATCATAGATCTACAGACATCAGTGGACATCTATAGAAAAGAAATTGGAGCGGGAAACGAGACAAGCGCTGAGTTGCTAAATCTTAGTTTATTAACGTTAATTTGATACTGTCAGTATCAGTCGAGCCTTGAAATTAGCCTTGTTTTGGGGAGTCGTCAAGTTAACGAGTTAACAGCGCCTTTAGGCAACCATCAAAGCTCAATCGTCCTTGCCGATTAATATTATCTCCTCGCCAAACGTGATATGCCGATTTTGTATAACTATATGAAAGAAGGTGACATATATGANTGTGCTATGTGCTATGTGCTATGTGCTATGTGCTATGTGCTATGTGCTATTCAACAAAAGGTTTCCATGGCACATATTATCCTATAGATATTGAAAGAGTTATTTATCACAACTAATGTATTGATATTAAACATTTTTTACAACCCCTTCTAAAATATTGACCTCGAATACAATGAGTGTAGAGTTCGGTCAGTATACGACATCTGGACCTTCCAGAAGAAATAGAAGGCCTGAAGTTAAGATCAGTGCAAGTCAGAGAGTTGAAACTATCTAATTTAAGCGAGATAGCAGATGTTAAACGTGAAATTTTAAGGTTGAAGAATAAGCGCATGTTGTCGGACTGGTTTTCCGCTACGCTCCAAACCAGTCGAAAATGCAGAAGTTAGGAGTCAGAGATGTCACTACCGAGTCCAGATGACTGGAAAACTATCTTGTCTGTATTGGCGTTAGGGCTATCACTTGTGTCATTTTGGTTCGCACGAAAAAGCTGGCTTCAGTCAAATCGACCGATAGTGTCAGTTGTAGTCGAGACTCATGCTGGTGGTAACGAATCAATCGCCTACAACCTTGCGGTAAGTAACACTGGAAATCGACCTGCTACAAATGTTCGTATACGCGTGAAAGAAAATGATGTTGAAGCATGCGTAGCAGAATGGGTTAAAAATCTTAAAGGTCCGAGCACTACATACTCCAGAGTGATGAGGTGTTTCTCGGATGACGGAGAAATTCCATTGCTGTTGAACGGAAAAACCATGACTAACTCATTTGGCTATACACGAGGAGATCAACAAACGTTTTGGCGCTATGGATCCAGCCTACCCATAGAAATCGAATATTGCGATCTAGATGGTCGAAAGTATCAATCGAAGCAAACAATAAGAATTAAAGACTCTGCGGGTTTTGCCGGTGGCATTTGGAAGTCATCGAGCAATAACTCCTAACAAATTACTCAAATTCACTCCCGGCCTACGGCCCTCCGTGGGACGTTCCGCTGCGTTGCTGCCGTGCGTCCCTTAGCAAAAGCGTTCAGTCTGCTCTCGACTAACACATCTGGGAGGTTGGTCTGTGACCAGACTGTGTAAAACCTTAGATTAGCCCCATAGATCACCAGACACTTCGCCTCTCTTAAAATAAGAGGTAGTATTGGAACTATGTTTAACACCAGTCAGAATAATAAGATGGTTGAAGTGTTATCAGGGCCTGAACGACGTCGGCGTCGTACTCCTCAGGGAAAAATTGCCATTATTCAGCAGACTATGGAGCCCGGTATGACCGTGTCTCATGTCGCGCGCCTGCATGGCATCAATGCAAACCAGATATTCAAATGGCGCAAGCAATATGAAGACGGCTCGCTGACGGCTGTTGCATCGAGCGAGGAAGTGGTGCCGGCCTCCGAGCTCGCTGCCGCCAATAAGCAAATTCGCGAACTCCAGCGCCTTCTGGGCAAAAAGACGATGGAAGCCGAGATACTCAAAGAGGCCGCAGAGTTCGGCCGGGCAAAAAAATGGATTGCGCATGCGCCCTCGTTGCCTGGGGACGACGAATAACCGACGTTTGCAGAAGTCTTGGCGTGTCGCGTGCGCAGTTGAGCATCCGGGTTCATCGGCCTTCTGACTGGCAGGATCGCAGACGGCAGCCCCGTTCTGACGATACCACCGTATTGTCCCGGATAAACATGGCGGTGGCTGACCTGCCGACGTATGGTTATCGCCGCGTGTGGGCGCTGCTGCGACGGGAGTCAGAGCGGGACGGCCTGCCAGTGGTTAATGCGAAGCGGGTGTATCGCATTATGAGAACGCATAATCTGCTTCTTGAACGTAAACCCGCTGATCCTTGCCGTAAGCGGG
>NZ_KZ819123.1:0-4964 GCF_003115855.1 Brenneria corticis | reverse complement strand
CGATCACCTTTAAATGAGATGGCGATTACACAGAATCGTGGACAGGCTCCTTTCGCGATAGACAAATCGTAGGTATTGGTTGGTCGCAGCTTGCTCCTTTGGTTAAACCTGGTCTGTCCCGAGCGCAGCTACTCGCGTTATATCAGAAAGCCGATCCGTTATCCAAGCTGGGGACTGCCCGTTCGGGCGCATCCCAAGTCTGGCGTTTTGTGAATGAGATCCAGAAGGATGACTGGGTAATTACTTATTCCCCTGCGAACCGTACTTACCTATTAGGTAAAGTCATATCCGACTTCCAGTACCATCCTGAATGGGTTGAAGAAGGAATGGGGATTGCTCGTCAGGTAAAATGGAACGGTGAAGAAATTGACCGTGACAGATTGTCTGCTGCTACCAAAAATACATTGGGCTCCACGTTAACTGTTTTCCAACTTCCTGAGTATGCTTTAGAAGAGCTTTTACTGGATAAGAAACCCACCATTGACGTTGTTACTCAGAATCCAACCACAATGGATGAAGATGAAGCTATTTCTGATCCACTCCGTGATATAGAAACGCAGGCGCGTGAAGGTATCAAGGATCGAGTCAATGCACTCGATCCGAAGGAAATGGAGCATCTTGTTGCTGGCGTTTTACGCAGTATGGGATATAAAACGCAGGTCTCTCCTGTGGGGCCTGATCGTGGGAAAGATATTATCGCTTCACCTGATGGTTTTGGGTTTGAGAATCCACGTATTGTCGTTGAGGTAAAACATCGTAAAGGACAGATGGGAAGTCAGCAGATTCGCAGCTTCATTGGCGGTCGTCATAAAGACGATCGTGGGCTTTACGTCAGTACAGGTGGGTTTACCAAGGATTCTCGTTATGAGGCCGATCGTTCGACAATACCTCTGACTCTCTGGACGCTTGACGACCTTGTCCGGACGCTTATTGAGAACTACGAGCAAGTTGATATTGAGACCAAACTTTTGGTTCCTCTGAAGAAAACATTCTTACCTGCTTAGCCCTTGTCTTGGCCGCCATATTGGTGTTGTACTGATATGGTTTTATACCCGCTGGCAGTGTCTGATTTTTGTACGGATTTTCGTTTGTGGGTACAAGTGCGAGTACAAACATCTATTGCTATAAATAAAAAATATTGATATCAGTAAGTTGACTGATATCTGCGAGTCCGGCCTTCCCATCCTATGAAGATCAAGTCACCTCAGGGTGGCTTTTTTTATGTCCATAATCGTCCAGAAACGTCCATATATATCTGTAAAATAAAGATTTTAATTTAATTTTCTTCTCTGCGATTTTGTCTGTTTTATCCACGGTGGCCTTTTTTCGTCTATTGACATCCAGCTGATTTGGGGGTCAAGATGAGGGTCAATTCACTTCGATTATGAGTTGACCCCATCAACGATGCAGTGCGGCACTGGGGTATGACACCATCGCCGAAGTCCGCGAGCTTGGTTTCCGCACGATGGCCTGTAGCGCACTGGTTGAATCCGGACGGCGATGCAAGGAAAAGCTGACGATCTCGGCGGCGGTGTCTATAAAAAACGGCTGAATCAGAATCGCGATCGCGCCATCATACCGGCGAAAGGTGAACAGCATTGGTTTTACACGTTCCTGTATGCCAAGCAGGATATGGCGAATATCGATAATCGCGAACTGGCCGGATTCCGCGAATTAGCGAGGCACTATGCTGTCCTTACCGATGAAAAGATTACGGCACTGATTAAGAGTAAAGAACTGGTGGAAATTTGCCATGACCGCAAAAAGTAAATTCAAGAGTCCTGCATTTGAAGCTATCCACAGCTCGGCTTCTGGATTATTCAGCGTCGACGCCATCCCACAGGAAACGATGCGCAACTTTGACAAAGCGTGCCTCAACAGCGTGGACGAGTTTCAACCCCTTGAGATTAAGGCACTGCGCGAGAAACTGAACGTCAGCCAGCCGGTTTTCGCCCGCTACCTGAACACCAGTGTATCAACCGTACAGAAATGGGAAAGCGGCGTAAAACGCCCCAGCGGATTATCGCTGAAACTGCTTACGGTGGTGCAGAAGCATGGGTTGGAGGTGTTGGGCTGATTGCCTTGTACTGGCTTATTCTTGAGATGACGTTTTAGAGAGAGGTACACTAATTCTGACGGACTGCTTAGTGCCAATGGCGGAAGTCGCTGATATTAATCTTGGTTAATCAACGGAAGCAGATAACAGTGCATCTAATTCGATTACAAGCACACCTGTTATACAGTTTATTCCCAGCCCTCAGACCTTTTTGACAAGGTGCGAAAATAACCTTCCTCGTTGAGGTACGATACATCATGAAGAATAAAACCTCCGCACATTAAACCTCAGGGACAATAACAAAATGTAATGTGGCGTCACTTCTTATCAACTTGATATCCTTTTTCAAACTAGCCGGATTTTGTATTAAATGATCAGGATCGTACACAAAAAATATAATATCTTTGCAAGCAGGATGTGCTTGATAACGATGGAGATCAGAAATAATTTGGTCCGCTAACTTGCCGTCTCTTAATTCCTTCCTTGTCTTTTTGACTTCTATGGCAATACTTTGATCACGTATCAAAAAATCCACTCTTGAGTTTGATCCTAAATAATAGGGAATGGCACTCTCTTTAATTACATCTTCGAAGTTTAATGCCAGTATTGCACGCAGCAAATCCTGAACATCGTACTCGTCGTTGATTGCATAACCGGGGCGATTATCATATCTGTTGTTTAATGCCAACCGAAAGGCATTAAACTTCCTCAGTGTCAGCTTTAACTTTTCAACATCACTTAGTTCTCTTTCTTCAAGCGGATCAGATAGCATATCAAAGTATGTGCCTACAATTTTATCTTCAAAGTCATGTTCATGTTTTGATTTGGTGCTAAAGTGAAGATAAAGAAAAGATGAAAGTAAGAATATCTGAATTAGAGAGAAAATCATCACACCAAATTGAGATATACTAACTCGGTATGTAAAATCATAGCGATACATAGTAAAGTTGTTGTGGCTCGTATTTATGCTCTCCCCCATGGGTACAAGATGCCCATGGACATGCACGTAAGTCGCATTGTAACGCCCAGGGAGGAATGCATAAAAGTCGGTAGGCTTTATTTTGGACTCACCGGAATTATATTTATTAAGTATAACAAAAGTGTTATTATTAATGGATTGGTAATCTTTATCCATCATCGCTTCTACAATGGTTGAGTTTGTGAGATCATATGGCTGAAAATAGTCTGCTATGACAACATAGTAGCTAACTCCAATAGTGAGAACCGAAACTAAGATGCTCAGCTTACTAATGAGAATAAGCTTTCGTAAGAGCAGGATTGCTCTGGAATACTCCCTTACTTCATTGAATTTACTATCCATTTTTTCCTTCAACGTCAGCATGTCTTTTGACGACTTTTATCACAGCAATTTTGTCAGGTCACGTTAAATACTATGTAGTTGACCTGCTCCCCATTGTTTCATACATTTCGATAAGAGTAAGCTTTCGGAATTTCTGCCCTTCGCTCATAGCCGACAGGGTTCAATCAGTGTGTTGCATCCATCGGTTGAACTCACAGCCAGGAGCGGACCTTATTAAAACTAATTAATGAGGTACAGGTCGCTTCCGGCGTCGCCAGCGACGCTGGCTGGCAATGGAAACGAGCATCAATATGGGCTGAGTTCACTCAAAGATTTCTACTATTTGAAACCGTTATTTAGTATGTTTACGATATCTGGGGAAGCCAATGGGCCCTTCCATTAAGCTGGTGTCCTATGGTGAGAATTTTATTCTTTAAGCCGGACCATCAATAAGTTCGGGAGTATTCATGGCAAAGCAACTTTCACCCGCTGGCGTTATGGCGCTTAAAGAAGCGTTGTGTTCAGTATACTGGTACAAATCCGATTTACGCGGCTTTCTAGGTCTTTGCCTTTCAAATCCTGCGGTCCTGAATTCCTTTAACTGGGAAAATTACAAACGGCAGATCGCATCTGATGTCGTCGATTTCCTTGTAGCCAATCCTACCAACCACCTCGGTGATCTCACAAAAATCTGCTACGAACTGTGTAAATTAACAGATTTCTCTCATCTTAAGCCTCTTGATGATGGTTCCGCTAAGGTTGAAAAAGCGCGTAACGCAGTCAATCAGTTGAAGCAACTTGTAGGGACACATCAAGAGAGCAAGCGCGAACAAGATGAAATCAAGAAGCGACAAGAAATTGCAGCACAAAAACTGCGTAAAAATGCAGCTGTTCGCCAGAAACTTGAAGCCATCAAAAACAAATATATGGTGCTAATCAGCTCAAGTGATCCACAAGGGAGAGGATTTGAACTTGAACGGATTATGTATGAACTTTTTGAGCTTTTCGACCTAGACCCGAAGGCTTCCTTCAAGAACCTTGGCGAACAGTTAGACGGTGCGTTTACCCTCGACGGTACAGAATATTTGTTTGAAGCGAAATGGCATAAAGAACTTGTTAACAAAGCATCTTTGGCTGCGTTCACTGATAAAGTACGTACAAAACTAGAAAACACCTTAGGCATCTTTCTTTCAATCAATGGGTTCTCTCAAGATGGTGTAGCGGCCCATCAAGCAGGTGGTGCATCAATTCTTTTGATGGACGGTGGCGATCTTATGGCCGTGTTTGAGGAACGCATTGATTTCGTGAGTTTGCTGCTAAGAAAAAAACGTCATGCAGCCCAAACAGGCAACATCTACTTTTCATATTACCAAATGGTTTCTGGTGCCTAATTGGATATAAAGAACCCGCCCAAAAGGCAGGTCTTGCTTTTGTTATTCCAATAGATTTCTGGTCGTTCTGAGCACAGACTTTACCACCCTATTTTTTTCATCCAGTCTGAGCAATTCTCTTTAGCGGCATTTCCACAGTTTCGGTCACTGTTTAACTTTAATGCGCGAATGATCCTACCCACGAATGGTGGACACGCTGTTAAGCGAGTAAAATCGT
>NZ_KZ819122.1:0-5596 GCF_003115855.1 Brenneria corticis | reverse complement strand
GTGGGGTCTCCCCATGTGAGAGTAGGGAACTGCCAGGCATCAAATAAAGCACAAGGCCCAGTCGCAAGACTGGGCCTTTTGTTTTATCTGTGTTTGCCGGTGCGTAGCCCCGGCCCGAAGGGCGGCCCACAGGGAGGTGGGCCGTAAACTGCCAGGCATCAAACAAGTAGAAAGCCTCATGCGAAAGCATGGGGCTTTTTGCGTTAATGGATAACTCGCGGGCAACCAGCTTGGCGTTCAGGTATTAAGATAAAACCACGCTACCATCCACTCTGGATCAGGTAGACTATGGCAATATCTGAGCTAAAGAGTACTCATACTATGACGAATAGTGTCATATCGCTAAAACCATATCATACCTTCGCATTACCTGTTTTCGCGTCGCAAGTCACCGTTGCCGATACACAAGCGCAACTTATTGCTGGATGGCGTACCGCCCGTTTATCGCAACGTCCTGTTTTGCTGTTGGGGGAAGGAAGTAATATTCTTTTCCTGGAAGACTTTGCCGGAACGGTCCTGCTTAATCGTGTTAAAGGTATCGATGTTAAGGAAAATGCTGATGGATGGCATCTTCATATCGGCGCCGGCGAAAATTGGCACAGTCTGGTGCAGTACTCGCTCGAATCGGGGATGGCCGGTTTAGAGAATCTTGCGTTGATCCCGGGATGTGTTGGCTCCGCACCGATACAGAATATTGGTGCCTATGGCGTCGAGCTGAAGAGCGTATGCGAGTATGTCGATTTGCTGGATCTGAACCTTGGCACAGTAAAACGTCTTACTGCTTCCGAGTGTCAATTTGGTTACCGGGAAAGTATATTTAAACATCAATACAGGGATGGATTTGTCATCACCGCCGTTGGCTTGTTTTTAGATAAAAACTGGAATCCGGTATTAGGCTACGGTGATTTGAATAAGCTGGATGCGGCTACGGCCACACCTCGGCAAATATTCGATATGGTTTGCCATATGCGGCGTAGCAAATTGCCGGATCCTGCGGTTACCGGGAATGCGGGCAGTTTCTTTAAAAACCCGGTTGTTACGGCGGAGCATGCTGCTGATATTTTGCAAAAATACCCAAGCGCTCCCCATTATTTACAGCCAGATGGTCAAATAAAGCTGGCGGCCGGGTGGTTGATAGATCAGTGCGGCTTAAAAGGTTTTCAGGTGGGCGGCGCGGCGGTACACGACCAACAGGCATTAGTGCTGATTAATAAAGACAATGCGACCAGTCAGGATATCGTCAATCTGGCGCGCCATGTCCGCGGCCAGGTGGCTGAGCGATTTGGTGTCTGGCTGGAGCCAGAGGTGCGTTTTATTGCCGCCACTGGAGAGGTGGATGCTGTCGGGGTATTATCATGAAGAATATTAAAGTTCCTCTCAGGTTAATCAAGGTTCTGTCTGACGGCGGGTTTTACTCAGGAGAGGTTCTGGGTGAAATGATGGGGATGAGCCGGGCGGCGATTAATAAACATATTCAGACTATCCGGGAGTGGGGGATAGATGTTTTTACCGTTACCGGGAAAGGATATTGCCTGCCCGCGCCGATGCAGCTGCTGGATGAGAAACAGATCCTCGGCGCCTTGCCGGACGGTGGGGTCACGGTTTTGCCCGTGGTTGATTCAACCAATCAATATCTTCTGGACAGATTGGGTTCGCTATCCTCCGGAGATGCCTGTATTGCGGAGTACCAGCAGTCTGGGCGCGGTCGCCGGGGTCGTCAGTGGTTTTCTCCCTTTGGCGCCAATCTTTATTTATCACTGTATTGGCGTTTGGAACAAGGCCCCGCCGCGGCGGTCGGCGTCAGTCTGGTCATTGGGATCGTGATGGCCGAGGTGCTGCATAAGCTCGGCGCTGAAGGGGTTCGTGTCAAATGGCCGAACGATCTCTATCTTAACGATCGCAAGCTGGCCGGCATTCTGGTTGAGTTAACGGGGAAAACGGGTGACGCGGCACATTTGGTCATTGGCGTCGGTATCAACTTACGGATGCGTGAGCCGGCAGATAAGGTAATCGATCAGGGTTGGATCAACCTTCAGGAAGCGGGGATAGAGGTCGATCGTAATACGCTGAGCGCGACGCTGATTTCAGAGCTCAGACGCGCGTTGGCCACCTTCGAGCAACGGGGTCTGGCGCCGTTTATTTCCCGATGGGAGCAGTTGGATAATTATTTTAACCGTCCGGTCAAATTGCTTATCGGTAATAGAGAAATACATGGAATTGAGCGAGGCATTGATAATCAGGGAGCGCTGTTACTGGAGAATGATGGTGAATTGACACAGTATATTGGCGGGGAAATTTCGTTAAGAGGATTATAAAATAAAGGGGTGTTACTACCACCCCTTTATTTTAAGCGCCCATTTACTTTCTCAAACGGACGTATTCCACGGCATGATTGGCGCTTTTTGTCATAATAAGACTGGCTCTTTCACGCGTTGGTAAAATATTTTGCCTTAAATTAAGCCCGTTTATCTCTTGCCAAAGCTGTGAGGCAATATCAATGGCTTCTTGCTCCGGCAGCCTGGCGTAATTGTGAAAATAGGAGCTTGGATTGGAAAAGGCGCCCTGCCTGAATTTCAGGAAGCGGTTGATATACCAGCTTTTTAATAACTCTTCCGGCGCATCGACATAAATTGAAAAATCGACGAAGTCAGAGACAAAAACTCGGTGCGGGTCGTGGGGATAATCCATGCCGCTTTGTAATACGTTTAAGCCTTCCAATATCAAAATATCGGGCTGCTGTAGTACCTTATGATGATTGGGCACAATATCATAGATGAGATGTGAATAAATCGGTGCTGTGACCGTGTCTGCGCCCGACTTAATAGCGGAAACAAAGTTCACCAAACTATGCATATCATAAGATAGGGGAAAACCTTTTTTCTTCATCAGATTGCGATCTTTTAAAACTTTATTCGGATGAAGAAAGCCGTCGGTGGTGATGAGCTCCACGCTGCGATGTTCAGGCCAACGGCTGAGCAACGCCTGCAGAACGCGCGCCGTGGTGCTTTTGCCGACGGCTACGCTGCCTGCAATACTGATGATATAAGGGATCTTCTGGCCATCGGTCCCCAAAAACTGCTCTAAAACCGCCTGGCGGCGCAGATTGGAACTGATATAGAAGTTAAGCAGGCGGGACAAAGGCAGATAAATTTCAGCGACTTCGTCTAATGAAAGATCTTCGTTAATCCCTTTGAGTTTAACGATCTCTTCCTCTGTCAGCGTGAGTGGGACAGAATCGCGCAAGGCGGCCCATTGGCGGCGATCAAATTGTAGATATGGCGTAGCCAAAGATTGCTCTCTATTTCTCATAAGTCTGATTCTGCCTGCTTATACAGGTAAGAAAGGGGACTTCAGCCCACCGATAAACGAGCGGCATAGTATAATCCGCTCGCCTCAGGCAGTAGAACCTTTTCTTGATGTAATAGTTTTGATTAGGGGCAGGTTAACACTTTGCCGGTGAGAAAAAGAAGAGAAAATCAGTTTGATACCCGATGCCCCGATTAAAGGGGCGCCGGGCAGCGGCGTTAGCTGGCAATCGCCCGCTCGACGTGATTCACCGCGAAGAGGCGCTTATAGTAAATCGCGGTGGGATGGTAATAGCCATCGGGCGTGCTGGCATAGTCGGGAAGTTCGCCTAAATAGCGGTATCCCAGCGAGCGATAGAACATCTCCGCAGGGGAACCAGCCTGCGTATCCAGATAAAGTAACCCACGTTGCTGCTGGAGTGCGGCTTTTTCCAGGCTTTGCATCAATCGCCTGCCGATGCTCATTCTCCTTGCCCGGCTGTGAACCAGTAATTTTTGAATTTCGGCTCGATTCTGTCCGTTGGATTTTTGACAGAGCTCCAATTGCACACTTCCGACCACCCCCTCCGCGTCGCGGGCGATCCACAGCATGCGCTCACCTTTGGCTATCGACGGGCGTAAGCCGTGAAAATAACTCTCCGCTTCTTCATGGGATAGCGGGGTCTGAAATCCAACCGAGGCTCCTTTGGCGACCGCATCTATCAATAGATTGGCAAGCTCACCGCGATAAACTGGCAGGGTGGCGACATTGAGGGATACGATTTTCATGATGAGTCTCCTGACCGGTGAACAATGCTGTAGATATTGCAAAATTCGTTCCAATCATCGATAAGCGGCCGAATACGCGGAATAGAGGGCATGGCGGTCAAAAAATGCATTCAGGCGGGGCGATAATCCCTGTTTTGGTGCAGTGGACCGGGTTCGTCAGCCATCCGCCGTTCGCCGGATTAGGCGTTTCTTTGGGCGAATTATTGTTGGCGGTGTGGATCCAGGTTCAAATTTGGATAAAATCTAAGCGATAGTGCGTTTTGGGCAATTTTTTTGTTGCATAGGTCGTTCGGTCTACCTAGAATGCGCAGCACTTGATGCCGGCTTAGCTCAGTAGGTAGAGCAACTGACTTGTAATCAGTAGGTCGCCAGTTCGATTCCGGCAGCCGGCACCATTAAGTAGACAATCAGGTGGGGTTCCCGAGCGGCCAAAGGGAGCAGACTGTAAATCTGCCGTCACAGACTTCGAAGGTTCGAATCCTTCCCCCACCACCAAATTCAATCCTGGCGACAGGATAAAATCGATACGGTATGTAATACTAAGCCGGATCGAAGAATGCGGAGAGTAACGTTATTCTCCAATTTCAAAATCTACAGAAAAATCAGGTAGCCGAGTTCCAGGATGCGGGCATCGTATAATGGCTATTACCTCAGCCTTCCAAGCTGATGATGTGGGTTCGATTCCCACTGCCCGCTCCAAAGATGTGCTGATATAGCTCAGTTGGTAGAGCGCACCCTTGGTAAGGGTGAGGTCGGCAGTTCGAATCTGCCTATCAGCACCACTTCTTTATTCTTCCTCCTGATTTCTTTCTGTTAAAAAATTCAGCAAGCAAACGCTTGGTTGATGTGGTGATACCACCGATTTATCCGTGTCTTAGAGGGACTATCGATGTCTAAAGAAAAATTTGAACGTACAAAACCGCACGTTAACGTCGGTACTATCGGCCACGTTGACCATGGTAAAACAACGCTGACTGCGGCTATTACCTCCGTACTGGCTAAAACCTACGGCGGCGCCGCCCGCGCATTCGACCAGATCGACAACGCGCCGGAAGAAAAAGCCCGTGGTATCACCATCAACACCTCTCACGTTGAATACGATACCCCGACTCGCCACTACGCGCACGTTGACTGCCCGGGACACGCCGACTATGTGAAAAACATGATCACCGGCGCCGCGCAGATGGACGGCGCGATCCTGGTTGTCGCCGCGACTGACGGCCCGATGCCGCAGACCCGCGAGCACATCCTGCTGGGTCGCCAGGTAGGCGTTCCTTACATCATCGTATTCCTGAACAAATGCGACATGGTTGATGATGAAGAGCTGCTGGAACTGGTTGAGATGGAAGTGCGCGAGCTGCTGTCTCAGTACGACTTCCCGGGCGACGATACTCCAATCGTGCGTGGTTCCGCGCTGAAAGCGCTGGAAGGCGACGCCGAGTGGGAAGCGAAAATCATCGAACTGGCCGGTCACCTGGATACCTACATCCCGGAACCTGAGCGCGCCATCGACAAGCCGTTCC
>NZ_KZ819121.1:0-5708 GCF_003115855.1 Brenneria corticis | reverse complement strand
ACTCACATATACCGTTAACAGTATATGTGACTAAGAGACAGCCCTTGCCTGGGGGAGGCGCTGACTGACTCTCTCTCCTGCGAAGGAGTGGGGTTAATCACTGCTCCCACCCTTATCCTCCCGCCGCCCAGGCATGAGAATTACGATCCAACTCACAATCTTATCGGTCAGGATTGATCCCTACGACGCCCATGTCGGCGGGGGAGAGCGACTGGATTCCCTTCTTTGGTTTTGAAGCCGCGACGAAAATCGAGGCTCTCCTCCTATTCACTTCCATGCTAAACCGGTTGAAAAATATACAAATGTAAATATTAACAATACTAATGTTAATGATTTATTTGTAACCGATCCTAATGAAAATTATCTTCGGGATCTCTACATCCAAGAACCCTATACAAAATAGCCAAACAATATTGCGACGTATTTATCTGATTATGGAGGAGATCATCATGCCATCAAGCGGCAACGCGCTGTTAAAAGAGGAAATAGAGCTTTCCCGATCGATTTTCGATGCTGATGGAAAGCTGACCTACGAAGAGAAGGCGGAGCGCGCCTTGCAGGCGGCGCTGGAAATCAAGGATCAACTGCTGGATTCGCCCCAAAGGGTGGATACCGAACGTCTGATTCATCTGCTGGACGTCTACCGGAAATACGGCACCGAACCCGCCATACTATTAAGAGCCCGCGTCTTCGAGCAGGTTTTGCAAAAGAAGACGCTGTTTCTGGACAATAACCCCCTGGTGGGGTCGGTTACCTCGTATCCCGCCGGGGTTTATGTCTATCCCGAATACGGTTCGGAGTGGATCGCCGAGGAGCTCGACCAGCCGATCGTCTCCCATCTGGGCGAAGTTTCGCTTTCCACCCAGGACCGGGAGCTGCTGGCCGAAGCGGCCTCCTATTTCAAGGATAAAAACGCTGAAGCCCGTTCCCGCGAACTGGCGCAAGAGCTGTTGGGCCTTGATCCCAAAGAAGGCGTGGCGGCCGGTCTGTTCACGGAGTCGGCGCGCTATACCGTCGGCGCCGGTAACGTCGATTACGCCAGCTTTATCGATCGGGGGCTGAAAGAGATTATCCGGGAAACCGAAGAACGCCTGCGCGCGGTTCCCAGAACGGCCGCGGAGTCGGACAGAATCGATTACTACAAAGCCATCCTGATTAGCTTCAGAGCGGTGATCGCCCTTGCGCGCCGCTACGCCGATCTGGCGGAAAGCGAAGCGGGTAAAACCGGCGATCCCATACGTCGCGCCGAACTTCTGGAGATCGCCGAGGTTGCGCGTCACGTGCCGGAAAATCCGCCCAGAAATTTCCGCGAGGCGCTGCAAAGCTGGTGGTTTATCCACCTGGGGATCCAGATCGAGCAAAGCGGCTGCGGGTCGTCCCCCGGCAGGCTGGGACAGTACCTGGATAAATATTACCAGGTGGACAAAGCCCGCAACGGCCTTACCGCCGATCAGGCGAAAAGCTGGCTCAAGGCGCTGTTCGTCAAGATTTTGTCCTACGGTTTCTATTCCGGGGTGAT
Organism: Brenneria corticis; assembly: GCF_003115855.1. Classification (GTDB taxonomy): domain Bacteria; phylum Pseudomonadota; class Gammaproteobacteria; order Enterobacterales; family Enterobacteriaceae; genus Brenneria; species Brenneria corticis. Next base: position 4,189 of record NZ_KZ819121.1, on the reverse strand, counting down.
CGCCGCCCGTCAGGGATCGGGCCACACCGGCCACACCATCAATCTGGGCGGGCTGGACGCCGGCGGCCGGGATGCCACCACGGAGCTGGATTACATTCTGCTCGATACGCAGATAGAGTTGCAGACCATTCAGCCCACCATTACGATCCTTTATCATGACGGTCTGGCGGAGGATTTCCTGCTCAAGGCGGTCGATCTCGAGCGCACCGGTCTCGGACAGCCGCAGTGGCTGAACAACCGCGTGGTCATCGAACGCCTGCTGACCCGCTACGCCAAAGTCGGCGTCACCATTGAAGACGCCAGAAATTGCATCAACATGAGCTGCGTCGCCACCGGCATCGCCGGCAAAACGGCGTTTCTGCACGAAGGCGGTTCGTTCAATCTGGCCAAGGCGCTGGAGCTGGCGCTTCACGACGGCGTCGATCCCGCAACCGGCCTGAGCGTCGGCGCGAAAACCGGCGATCCGAGAAATTTTGCTGATTTCGAACAGCTATACGCCGCCTACTCGCAGCAGGTTCTTCATCTTTTTCAGCAGGTGCGGCCGTTGGGATCGCTGTCCAACAAGGCGTTGGGCGATACGGTTCCCGTGCCGTTCCGTTCATCCCTTTACGAAGGCAGCCGCCGGCGCGGCAAGGACATTTACAAAGGCGGGGCGGATTATTACCTCTATTTCGTCATTTCGACGGCGGGGGTGGATGTCGCCAACTCGTTGGCGGCGCTCAAGCATGTGATTTACGACGAGAAAGAGACCGGGTGGGACGAATTGCTGGCCGCGCTGGCCGCCAATTTCGAGGACTACGACGCGCTGCACAACAAATTGCTTAAAGCCCCCAAGCACGGCAACGGCGATGCCGAAACCGACGCCCTGATCCGCCGCGTGTATGACGATGCGTGGACGCTTTTCCACTCGCTCGACGATCAGGACAATTTTTTCGGCGACAACGGCGCCAATCTGGAGGCGTTCTCGCTTTCCATCCACAATTACTTCGGCATCCTGACCGGCGCGTTGCCCAACGGGCGCAAGAAAGGCACGCCGTTGACCGACGCCAGCGTCTCGGCCACCCCCGGCTCGGACCGCAAAGGTCCTCTCGCTCTGCTGACCTCCGCCGCCCAGGCTTTGGATACGGTCAAATACGGTTCGAACCATTTCAATATGAAGTTCCATCCGCAGGCTTTGGCGGGGATTGGCGGCGCCCGCAAACTCCTGGCGCTGATCAAGGACTATATGGACCGCAACGGATCGCATATCCAGTTCAACGTGGTGAGTTCGGAAACCTTGCGCAAGGCGCAGGCCAACCCTGAAGACTACAAGGGCCTGACCGTGCGCGTGGCCGGTTTCTCCGCTTATTTCACCCGGCTCCATAAAGGGGTGCAGGACGAAATTATCGCGCGGACCGAACTCTCGTTTTAACGGGGGGTTTAAAAGTGCAGAGGCGGCGCGGCAATCCCGCGCCGCCTCTCCCTATCAGGGTTAAGGCAATGGAACCGCAGGGCGTTATTTTCGACATTCAGCATTTCAGCTTGCATGACGGGCCGGGCGTGCGCTCGACCGTATTTTTCAAAGGATGCCCTTTATCCTGCCTTTGGTGTTCCAATCCGGAATCCCAACGTAGAAAACCGGAGTTGCTCTATTTCGCGGCGAACTGCGTCAGCTGCGGCGCCTGCGTCGCCGCCTGCAAGTCCGGCGCGCTTTCTTTGGGAGAAAAGGGGGTCGCCATCAACCGAACCCTGTGCCAAAGCGGCGGCGCCTGTGTCGAGGCCTGCCCCAACGACGCCCGCAGCTTATCGGGGCGCAAGATGAGCGTTGAGGAAATCGCGGACGAAGTGCGCCAGCATTGGCGGATTTTTATGCAAAGCGGCGGCGGCGTGACCTGCAGCGGCGGAGAAATTCTGTCTCAACCCGTTTTCCTGAAAGCGCTATTGCAGAAACTGCACGACGAAATCGGCTTTCATCTCTGTCTCGACACCAGCGGCTACGCGCCCTGGGCGACGCTGGAGCAGCTTTTGCCCCACGCCGACATGATCCTGCTGGATTTGAAACATATGGATTCCGCCCGCCATAAAGAGGCGACCGGACGCGATAACAGACGCATTCTGGAAAACGCCCGCCATCTCGGCAAGCGCGGATTTCCCGTACTGGTGCGCCTGCCTCTGATCCCCGGTTTTAACGATGACGACGACAATCTTTCCCGGCTGGGCGCCTTTATGAAGGAGGTCGCGCTGCCCGTCATCGAGATTCTGCCTTATCACGAATTCGGCTCTTCGAAATACGAAGCGCTGGGAAAAACCTACCACGTTTATACAAATAAACGCCCGCGCGTCAGGGAAGCCGGTGAGATTCTGTCCGCTTTCGGGCTGGAGGTCGTTCTGAGCAAACTGGAAAATAATCAAACCTATGCCTGACGCTTTGGTATGCGAAAGCGCGGGTTGATTCGGGCGGCAATAACCGCCTTCGGCGCGCATTCCTGTTTGCCGCCGTTTATTGCAGGGGGATTGGGATAGGTAATCCTATAAATAGAGAGTCGCCGCTATCCCGTCATTATTATTTTATTCGTTTACCATGAGGTATTTTTGCCATGTCTAATCAGTCAATAAGCAACAAAAGGCATGCCGCCGCGCTGCTGGCGCTGAGCGCCACGCTGATATTGTGGTTGCAGACGGCGTCCGGCGCGCCGCAGCCGTTGAAAAGCATCACGCTGCAGCTCGACCCCGCTACGGCGGTGGCACAGGAAAAAGGCTTCTTCAAAGAAGCGTTCGACAAGATCGACATCAAAGAGGTGAAGCTGATCGCTTCCGGCAGCGCCGAACTGCTGGGCGCGGAGGCGGCGAACCTCAACCACGGCGGCATCGCGGTGGCGCAGCGCATGATCTATCCGGCGGTGGTGCATCACGCCAACGGGTTGGATGCGGTTATCGTCTGGGAGTCGGAGCCTTCCGACAAATACCGTACGCCGATTATCGCCCGGGTGGACAACAAAGAGATTAATCAGGTTCAGGATCTGGAAGGACGTAAATTCGCCAGCAGCCGGGTGAGCTGCTACTGGACGGCGCCTACCGAGATCCTGACCAAGGCGGGCTTGCCGCTGGACTCCCGCAAGCAGCAGGGACGGGTGCGCTATCAGTCGATGGATAACAACGCCGCGGTATCCGCCGCCCTGTTAAGCGGCTCCATCGATGCCACGGCGGTGCATCTCGGCGCCTCCGGCGCGGCCGCGCTCTATACCTCCGGCCAGGTGAAAGTGATCGGACGCTCCCCGGACGACGGCGTCTACGTCAACGGCGCCGGCCGGGTTTCCTACTTTGCGATGCGTTCGTTTGTCGAAAATTACCCGCAGGCCATCCAGGCGTTTCTGGTGGCGGTCGATCGCGCCAAAGCGTGGGCGCGGGAGAATCCCGATGAAGCGGCGGTCATCGTCGCCAAAGCCACCCGCGTGCCGGAGCATATCGCCAAGTTCCAAATCACCGATCCGTCGCAGTACTTCTTTATGCGCGGAGAGGAAGACGCCGACAACGTACGCGGCAATATCAAAACCTTCCAGGCCTGGTACATCGCGCAGGGGGACGACATCCTGAGCGAGCGCAATCTGAGCGATACCCAGGTCGATAAGCTGGTCGACGCCCGCTTTTTCAAAGGCGGCGCTTATTCGGTCTATAACTGACCACCCTTCACGTGAACAGGACCGATAATCATGAGCGATAACATTCTTGACGGCGTGGCGACGGTAAAGCCCGTGCGCCGTCGGCGATCGGGGACCTGGATCGGCTTTATCCTGCCGCTGGCGATCCTGTCCGGCTGGCAGGCCGCGTCCCATTATCAGTGGGTTCCGCCGGTCTTTCTGCCGTCTCCGGCGCGAACGCTCGCCTCGTTCTGGGACCTGGTGACCAAACAGTCGTTCGAAGAGGACNCTGGCCGCGCTGCTGCTGGGGATCGCCGCCGGCATGTCCCGCAAGGTGGAAAATTTCTTCGGCCCGACGTTCGACACTATCCGCCATATTCCCGGCATCGCCTGGCTGCCGCTAATCATTCTGTGGCTGGGGGTGGGGGCGCCGGCCAAGACGCTGGTGATCGCCAAGTCGGTGTTCTTCCCGGTGTTTCTCAATACGTTGCAGGGGATCCGCAACGTCGATCGTAACTACATCGAGCTGGGGGAGGTGCTGCGCCTGACGCGCTGGCAAACCCTGCGGCGCA
>NZ_KZ819120.1:0-5783 GCF_003115855.1 Brenneria corticis | reverse complement strand
TGCTGCCGCTGGAGCCGGGCGCCGAGGAAGAGATCAAGGTCGCCGTCCGGGCCGCCAAACTGCCGCGCGTTGGCTAATGGCAGTAAAGCCGCTGTACAAGCGTACGGCGGCTCACACACTTTCCTTTTTGGAGAACAAACTATGTCAACGCATGACATGAGTGCCGGTGTGGCCAATGCTGACGCCGGTTCCGCTGCTGCGAGCGGGACATCCAATGCCGAGCTGGTCGCCCGTCTTGAACGTTTGCCCATCACGCGTCGTATCTTCTGGACCCGAAATATCATCGGCGCGGCGACGTTCTTTGATGGTTACACGGTGATCTGCATCGCTTACGCGATGCCGCTTCTGGTTCAGGAATGGGGGCTTGACCCCAAGCAAACCGGCATGATTTTATCCGCAGGCTATCTTGGTCAGCTTCTTGGCGCGGTCTTCTTCGGTTGGCTGGCTGAGCGGATAGGACGCCTTAAGGTGCTGCTTTTCACCATTCTGTTGTTTGTCAGTATGGATGCGGCCTGCCTGTTCGCCACCGGCGCGCTGATGATGATGATCCTACGCTTTGTGCAGGGTATTGGCACCGGGGGAGAAGTACCGGTCGCGTCGGCCTATATCAATGAATATATCAGTTCGAAAGGACGAGGTCGGTTCTTCCTGCTTTATGAGGTGATGTTTCTGCTCGGTTTGGTTGCCGCAGGATTGATCGCCCGCGCGTTTGTCCCGCTCTATGGCTGGAAGGTGATGTTTATCGTCGGTCTTGTCCCGGCGTTCATCCTTCTTCCCTGTCGCTTTTTTATGAAGGAATCCCCGCGCTGGCTCGCTTCACAGGGACGGCTGGCCGAAGCGGACAGTATCGTGACCGGTCTGGAGCGAGGCGCGATTGCCCAGGGGTTCACATTAGAGACGCCTAAAGTGACAATCCAGGAGAAAAAAGAAAAAACGTCTCACTGGAGCGGACTGTTTCAAGGGATATATCGTAAACGCACACTTACCATTTGGACGATGTGGTTTACCTCGTATCTGGTTGCCAACGGCATGATCACCTGGTTGCCCACGCTTTATCGCCAGGTCTATAAGCTGCCGTTGGAGACCAGCATCAGCTACGGTCTGACGACATCCGTGATGGGGGTTATCGCCTCTGTCGCGTGCGCCCTGCTGATTGACAAGGTTGGGCGTAAGCGCTGGTATACCTTTGCCTTCTTGCTGGCGCCCATCCCCCTCATCACGCTTGCCTTGCTGGGCGCTACGTCGGCAGAACAAGTCCTGGTTTGCGCCGGCTTGTCCTATGCGATCATCCAGACCGTCACCTTCTCGCTGTACCTCTACTCCGCTGAAATCTATCCGACCCGTATGCGGGCCATCGGTACCGGCCTGGGTAGCGGCTGGCTGCGGTTAGGGTCATCGACGGGCCCCATTGTGGTGGGAACGATTATGGCATCGAGTGGCATTAGTACGATGTTCGGTTTCTTTGCCGGCGTTTTACTGGTGGGAGCGGTAGTAACGATACTGTTCGCCATTGAAACGAAAGGCCGCGTGCTGGAAGAGCTTTCACCATAGCAAAAGGACGCGCGCAAGGGGAAATGCGCTGTCCAGGCGGCGCGTTTCCCCACTATTGGAGAGGGCGTTCGGCGTTTCATCGTTGAGGTATAAAATGAAATTAGCAAGTTTTAGGGTTGGGCATAAAGAAACATATGGGTTGAAAGTTGAAGCCGGTATCGTCGATTTAGGTAAAAGGCTTGGGGCGCGCTATATCGATCTCCGGTCATTGATTGAAGGCGACGGCATTGCCGCCGCCAGGCGTTTTTTACAAGCCAAACCCGATTATCAAGAGGAGGACGTGGTATTTCTTCCCGTGATTAATAATCCCAGAAAAATTTTCTGTGTAGGCATGAATTATGCGGAAAAGCGCACGGAGTTTGGCGAATTAAATCCGGCCCCTACGTTATTTATTCGTTTTCCTGATTCTCAGGTTGGACATAATTGCGGCGTAGAGAAACCCGCTCAGTCAAATGAATTTGACTATGAAGGGGAACTGGCGGTCATTATTGGCAAGAAAGGAAAAGAGATTTCGGCATTAGACGCCTTCTCCCATATTGCCGGATACAGTTGCTATATGGATGGTTCCGTTCGCGACTGGCAGCATACCTGGTTCACCGCGGGGAAGAACTGGCGGAATACCGGCGCATTTGGCCCGTGGCTGGTGACGTGCGATGACGTGCCGGAACCGCAAAATCTGCATATCGAGACCCGACTTAATGGCAACACCGTGCAGGACGACACCACCGCCAGCATGATTCACCCTATCGAAGAGTTGATTGAATATATCAGTACCTTCAGTGAATTATCTCCCGGCGATGTCATTATTACCGGTTCCCCCGGCGGCGTTGGCAAGAAACGCACGCCACCGCTTTTTTTGCATGAGGGCGATATTGTGGAAGTTGAAATCGAGCATATTGGCTGCTTGCATAACCGCGTCACCACACGGGGACAGGTATGTAGCGCGGCATAAAAGCGCCGATTTGATAACGCGAAGTAGGGCGGATATATAATAACTATTTTTTTAGCCGGATAAATACGGTGATGTACTGGTTATCCGGATTTTCTATTTTAGCTCGTATTCACATTTTAAAACGGTAACGGAAAATATCATTATTCGGAGGAAAGAATGCGTGCTTTATTGGAACGAATGCTGCAGGTCAGCATTGCGAAGAAACTCTATGGCGGATTTGCCGTCGTATTAGCGTTGATTATTATTGCGGTGTTCTTCAGTGCATTACGTTTTGCTGAAATTCGTGATTTATATACAAAGACTACGCTGGTATCCGAGATAAACCATTATCTCGATCAATCGAAAATAGCCCGCGTGAAGTTCTTTTATACGCTGGATGAAGAGAATGCCAACAATATGATGAAGTATGTTTCTCAGATAACGGCGCAGCAGGAAAATGCGCGCCAACTGCAGTGGGAAGAGAGTGATTGGCAGCATTTCCTGCATCTGAGCGAACAAATGACGCAGTATCAACATGAGCTGAAAGAGATCGCGCTGGCGGCATCCGCCGTGCGCGCGCAGAAAAATGCCGATCCTATCGCGGGGACGGCGCAGGATACTGCGCCGTGGCAGCGCCTCAAAGCGGCGGATACGCAATCCATCAAGACGGGGTTTGCGGTTACCGACACCCTTGATCGCATCGCGAGCCAGCTTGATGAGAAGAACCGGCAAGTCATCAATCGCTCGGTTGCGGAAATTATCGTTATCGGTATTTGCGCCGTGCTGCTGGGGGCATTGATCGCCGGATCGGTGACGCGTCTGATTGCGAGATCGGTACGTGCCAATCTTGAATTGGCGCAGCGCATTGCCGAGGGCGATCTGTCCGTGGTCGAGGGCAGGGTGCGCCGTGACGAACTGGGCATGTTGACGCAAGCCATGATCGACATGACGCAAAAACTGTGCGGGCTGATGATAGATATTCGGGACAGCGCGCATCAGGTTGCCGCGGCTTCTTCCTCCATTGCGGACGGCAACCGTAATTTGTCTTCACGTACCGATCAGCAGGCGGCGGCGATGGTGGAAACGGCCGCCAGCATGGAGGAGTTGACCGCCACCGTCACGAATAATGCCGACAACGCGCGGCACGCCGGACAACTCGCGCGCCAGGCATCCGGCAACGCCAACCGAGGTGGCGACATCATCAAACAGGTGGTGACGACGATGTCGGATATCACCGGAAGCTCGCGCAAAATCGCTGACATCACGTCGGTCATCAACAGCATTGCCTTTCAAACCAACATACTGGCGCTAAACGCTGCGGTGGAAGCGGCGCGCGCCGGGGAGCAAGGGCGCGGGTTTGCCGTCGTCGCCAGCGAAGTGCGAAATCTGGCGCAGCGCAGTTCACAGGCGGCCAGAGAGATTGAAACCTTGATTGCGGAATCGGTCATGCGGGTGGATGAGGGCGCGTCGCTGGTAGCAAAGGCGGGCTCCGCCATGCATGAAATTGTGACGTCTATCGGCGCTGTTGATAGCATCATGAACGATATTTCGGTGGCGTCGGATGAACAGAGTCGCGGTATTGCGCAAATCGGCGATGCCGTGACGGACATGGATCGCACTATCCAAGAGAATGCCGCGATGGTCAGTGATTCCACCAGCGCGGCATTGGCGCTGGAGGGGCAGGTCGCGCGCCTGGCCTCATTGATTGCGGTGTTCCGCTTGCCGGGGAGCGATATCCCCGCGCCCATGGTCACGGACCAGCGCAGCCGTTTCGTCGCGTTGCCCGAACGCGAGCAGGGAAGTTGGGTATAGCGCGGAGGGATCGCATTAGCGGGCTCAGCCCGCTAATGCCGGAGAGATACGCGAGCGTCACTCCCTGAGCGGCGCGCTGGAACTGCGTGGGATCAGGCTCGGCATTACGCGCCGGATGGCATCGGCGGGCTCGGTGCCAGCCAGCAGCAGTTCAACGGCGATGGAAGCGACGTGATCGAACGGGATATGCACGGAAGAGAGCGGTACCGGCAAGCGTGCGGATAGCGGGATATCGTTATACCCTACCAGTGATAAATTCTGCCCTATCGTCAGCCCTAGCCGGTGTGCGGCGGCCATGACGCCGAACGCCAGATCGTCGTTGACGGCGAAAATGGCCGTCGGCCTGCGCGATCCGCTTAACAGCGCCATTCCCTCGCTTTCTCCAGACTCGATGCTAAAGCCGGATTCCCGGATCCAGGTGGGGTTAGGGGTTAATCCCGCTTCACGCATCGCGCGGTGAAATCCCTCGCGCCGATAGGTCGCGCCGGAGGAAAAACTGGGTCCGGCCAGCATACCGATATCCCGGTGGCCCAGATCGATCAGATGGCGCGTCGCCAGATAGCCGCCCTGCTCATCGTCGCCGATGGCGGAACGGCTAACGCCGTCGGTACGCAGCGCCAGAACGTGCGCGACATTCTGCTGCCGCAGTTCCGCCGGTAAATGATCGTCCAGCCGGCTGGTGGCGAGAATCAGACCATCTACACGACGATCGAGCAGGGATTCCGCCGCCTGCTTTTCCTGTACCGGATCGTCGCCGCAGGTGGCGACGATGGCAAAGTAGCCGTAGCGCTGCGCCGCGCGGCAGATCGCCTCATACAGTAATGCCATCACCATATCGCTCAGGCGCGGCACCAGTACGCCAATGGTGCCTGTGCCGCCACGACGCAGGCTGGATGCCATAATATCACGCCGGTAACCCAATTCCTGCGCTACCTGACGTACCCGCTCGGCGGCTTTACTGCGGGAAGGGGGAAGCCGTTCATCCAGCACGCGAGAAACGGTGGAAACGCTCACCCCGGCTGCCGTGGCGACATCCTGCAGGGTGACGGGCTTGCTTCCCAACTTACGGCTTGGTCCATTGGGCGGAAAGGTATTAGGGTCCATGTAATCCCTTGATTATTATTTTAAAAAATAAAACAGGCACAGTGTGTCGCCAATGATATCCGCGTGATGTGTACGAATTTATTATGTAATGGTTCCAGGACTTTGGCTATACCTCGGGATTTCAAATCTACGCCCACGGCCGGAAAAATCTATTATTATCATGCTGATGCATGCTATCAAAGGTAAAACCGTGTTTTTTTTGCACTCAGGGGCGGGATAGGTTGCGCGGTGTCTATCGCGAATGCGCCCGTCATTCAGCCTGTGGCGACGGGCGCATGGGTCATGTCGTGGTCGAAAACGGTCTGGCGTTAGCCGACGCGCGGCAGCTCGGCGGCGCGGACGGCGACCTTGATCTCTTCCTCGGCGCCCGGCTCCAGCGGCAGCA
>NZ_KZ819119.1:0-7254 GCF_003115855.1 Brenneria corticis | reverse complement strand
TAAAACAAGAACCCCACGGAAAATGTGGGGTTCGTCAGCAATCTGAAACCAGCCATCAGGCTGGTTTCTTTTAAATAGTGGTGCCGGACTCGGGATCATATCGACGATTAACGTGCTGTTTGTTATTGGTTTAATTGCGAAATTCTTGCAACAGCGCCCCCACTAAAGCCCCCATAAAAAATCGCTTTGGTTTTGTGATGGTTATCACGAAAAATTGTCATTTAGCGAATTGGCTTCGTTATATGTAGAGTCATGTCCACATAGCGGGTCCTAAAAATGAAAAGAACATACCTTCCTGCTTGTACATCCACAGGAGCTCCGGGGCAGAGCGGCGTCGATAACGAATTACCGCCCCACATTCGTTAGTTCTCCACCATCAACCGGGCAAGCTTGGTAAAAATCGAACTCTTACTGCTTTCGCCGCTCCTGAGCATATCCAGGGTGAAGCTATTGAGGTAAACGCCAGTTAACGGGTGGCTAAATACATCTACGGCTTTGCCCCGGGCATCCCATATCAGCAGATTTTCCACTAGGTTAGGCCGTGCAATAGTAGGATTTGTAGGCTGAGCATCGCTCACCAGAACAAACACCCCGTTCTCATGCGGTTGCAGGTAAATATGGTGGTGCTTCATCTTTTGCGCTTTGGTCAGCGAGTCGTGTTTCGAACGGCCTGGTGATATCAGATAGGGCAGTACGTTTTGTTCCGGTTTTGCCGAGCGAGTAATGGTATACCCGTTAAATTTATCCCCTTTACGCTCCGTCAGCGCTTTTTCTTGCTCCTGATAAGCGTATGAATCGACGATATTAAGTTGAGCAGGGCCAATCAGGCGCGGCACGCGCGCGCTGTTGTAGGTGGTAAGCAGGACGTCTGCGGCGTGATCGTAGAGATAGAAGCTTTTGTCGAATATTTTTTTTAGCCGTCCCAGTGGGGGATGATCAACCGATAACCAATCTAATTTACCTTCAGCGATCCCGGTACTTACCACTCTAAGCTGGCCGTGCTCTACTTTTAGTTCAACATATCCAAGCAAAGGGAGATTGCCTTTCGTTTTACGTACCGCATAGGCGGTGTAGTGGCCGTCCGTCAGGTCTGACAGTGGAATATGGTGCTGATTGAGTAAGCTCTCTTTGAACCATAGTTCGGTTTTTGTTCGGCGTACCTTACTGTTTAGTAAGGTAACTGCTGACTTGAGACGGCTGCGAGGCTTCGTAAGATCGATTTCGTATTGAGCAGGGTTGTTCGCCGATCGTTCATTAATAAAATCAATCGCATCCAGTAATTTGCGATCAATATTCATACCTTGCAAGACAACAGGCAGCGGCTGCTGATTTAACCATCCTTGCAAACGATCCAGCTTAAGCTGGGTGTAGGTATCCCAGTTGAGTTCAGGTTGTTTCCGAGCGTCGACAAAGGCAGCATAGAAATCACCATACTCAACAGATTCATTATCTTGCCGGCGGATACTGTTGCTTCGTTCTTCATCTACCGTGTTGAGAACCAGAATGGACGTATTGGCAGGCAGCTCAGAAAAGCCGGTTTGCTGAGAATGTATAAGCGACGCCAGCGGCCAGAGTTGATATCCGGGGAACTGGCAGGTTAATGCGTCAAAGAAATAAGCTTCTTGCGTGGCGCTGAATTCGACGCCGTTATTAACCACCAACAGCGTATTAGTCAGCTGTTGATCTAGGTCGGTAGTGAACTGATTGACCTCGTGGGTGGCCTGAAATGGGATAGGCTGGTGCGGGATCTCTAGTACACTGAGCCGCTCGCAGGCAGCATTCATGACCACGTTATAGGTGTAGGCCTGGCATTCGCCATAGCCGCTGCGTTCACGGAAAAAGTCCAGCTTGCTATCCCGGGCATCAAGTTTACGCCGGGCTTTGAGCCGGCGATTATCGATGCTAAACCACACGTGAGTATCTTCCAGAGGGAGATGCAACTCATCCGCTGGTTCAACCAGAAATTTTCGTTTGTGCAGGGTAAAGGCGAGTTCGTTATATTCTGATGCGTAAATATCGAGTTCGAATGCCTCCATCACTCCAGTGCCGCTTTTCTGCGTGACGGGCTGACTCAGGCGAGCGTTGAGATAGAGCGTCGAGTTGAAGTAGGTCGGTGATACCGAAAAGCGTTCATTGGCTTGTTCCAGCATTACCATTTTTAAATGCAGACTGAACAATCCCTGAATCAGGCGAGACAGGTCATAATTTTCAGCGGTGAGCTGCTGACAAAGCGTTTCAATGCGTTCTGCCAAAGTCCGATGAGCCGGGCTGTTCGGTGCAGCGGCAGGCGCCAGGAAAAAATAGACGTGCTGGTAATTGGGTAAGAGATGTAGCTCATATTTTACGTCCTGCCCGGCATCCAGACCAAGCTTCTGCCGCACACAGGATTTAACCTCCTGATGGATACGCGCATAGTAATCAGCGGATTTTTCTTTTCGCTCTTTAGTAAAGCGCTGAACCATAAAGTCTATCGTATATATATTAGATACCGGAGCCAATAGACGTTGGATGGTCGTCAGCTGATCTTCTCCAAGCTTGATCAAATTAGTGCGGGCAATCGGGGTATCTGTCAGCTCATTCAGATTAGGGATCATGACGCTTTTCCTTTAGTCGGCAATCTTTCTATACCCAGCAGGGTTAGTAACATCGGGTTAATGTCCAGCGTAGTGCGCAGTTTCGATCTTTCCTGAGAACGTCCGCTCTCTCGATTTTTGGGCTGATAATACTGGTAGTCAGTCTGCAACAGATTAAGGTAGTGGATCGTGTGATCCACGTTATCCTGCCACATCAGATTATTGGGGTTCTGGCTGTAGGCGACGTTCAGATAGATAAATCGAATACGTTCGTAACGACCTGCCAGCGTCGCCTGGATCTGTTTCTGCCCCTCAGTATCCGCCTTTTGGTTGGCGATATTGCGGATCTGGCGAATCTTGTTGCCGCTTTTCTCAAGCGTTTCTTCTGCTCGCGTCAAATCGTCCAACTGCGTCGCCCAGCGTTTAACGTCGATGCAGAGCAGGTCGTCACCCACTTCAATAAAGCGGTCAAAAAACTCATAGACCAACGGCGCAAGGCGCTCAAATACCTGCTGGTCGGTAAGAGAGGGCACACCATAATGTTTCAGCACCTTATCAAAAAGAAATTCGCCGACATTGCCTTTGAGCAACGGAACCAGCCTGGGGTTGGGCACCCATTTTTCGAATGCCGTTTTCTGAATCCTGTCGCATTCACTAATCAGCTCACCCACCAGGTTGCCGGGGGTATAATCGACATCGTTTCTGTACTGCGGGAAGAGGGTGAGTTCTGGCTGATATACTCTGGCACCGCCAGCAAAGTCCGATAGAGCGGAATAATCGCCGTGGGTAAGTCCATCTGGGCCGCGTTTGTGGCAAAGTAAAATAGTTTGGCTGCCCTGTTGGCGATCGATAAACAGGGCATTGTGGATAGATTGCATTTGTCGATTGGCGGCATACAAGGGATTAGCCTGGAGTTTTTCCAGCCAGCGCTGGGGATCGGTAAAGGAGTCAGGATCACGGAATAAATTACACAGTGCGAGATAATCGACATTGCCCACGCGTACCTGATTTATCCAGTCGGTTTTCAGGACTCGTTTGTGAACCGCATCGATGCGGCGACCATTTTCTACGATAGCCTGTTCAAACACATGCCGCTGTTCTGCATCACTAAATGACTGGCTCTGACTCAGTTTTTCGCACTCCTCCATGAGGCGGTGGTTAAGCAAGGACATGCTTTCTGATACCACTTCGTTGCCGCTGTCTTCACTGAGGGTGGCGAACTGGAATGCGACATTACGGAATACGTCGCGGGGTAAAAAGATTTCTGTTTTCAATAGCGTATCGCGGCGCTCGACCCGACCTACGGCCTGCACGACGACTTTGAACAGGCTCATATCATGTTCGGCCATCAGCAGGCGATAATTTTCACCCTGGGCGAAATTAACGCTGAAATCGGCCAGCTTGTGGACGGTAATATCGTCATCGGCGTAGTGTTTAAGCACGGTGACGTAGTTGGGTAATGTATTAAGGTTAGCGCTGTTGTCCTTTACTTCGCTATAAAACGAGGAGTTGATGAGTACCAGGCGTTGAAAATCGACATCCAGACGCGGCGCACTTGTATCATTAATATCGCCGTCATGGTATTTAACAAAGTAGTTGAGGCCGGTGCCCGCGCTTTTGTAGCTGCTCATAAAAACTAGTACGGTGTTGCTGCTATCGATATAGGTTTCGCGCCTGATATCTTCGATATTGGCCAACGGTGAATCGAAAAAGACCAAATGGACAGTGTGACGCCCTTTGAATGGGGTAAAGGTCAGGATCTGGTCATGTTTCTTACTATTATCCGTTTTTTCGTCGCACCGGGAGTACATACCGTACTCTTTGCGCCATGCTGTTTGATGCGTGCGCCAGGCGCTGATAAAGGCCCGCTTAAACGCCCCTGAAAGTGACAGAATCAGGCTGTTTTTACCCTCGTAGGCGGCAAGCAATAATGCTTCCAGCTCCCGGTAGTACTGACGCCGTTTGTAGGTATTGTTCAGGTCGTATTCCAGCGATTCTTTTAGTGCTTTGAAAAAGTCGTTATACACCTTATGAAAAGTGTCGCTGTTCTGGCAGATATCGGTCAATTTTAGCTGCCTATCATCAAACACCCTGAAATTGACATTGCGTATACGGGCCCTCAGCTCGCGTAATGCCTTAAGCGTATCGATATCTGCTGTTTCGCGTTCAACGATCTGGTAGCCAAAGTCGCGGCTATAGTGCGCCAGGAAACGACGATTGAAGTTACCGTTTTTGGTGTGGCTAAAACCGCTGGTGGCGCTCAGCCCAATCACTTTATTGTGCGTGCCGGTTAATAAACGCAGCAGCATGACTTCGGGCAACTCTTGTACCAGATCCATCTCGAACGCCAGAATAATTGTGCGCTCGGCTCCCCTGTTCACGTAGTTGAGTTCAGCTATCGGCGTCATCGTGAATACAGTTTTGGGCTGCAGGTAAGTGTAGAAATGATCAATCAACAAGTTTTCATCGGTGGTGCGATCGAAGATATGGCGCACTACGCCGGCCACGTTATTGGCTGCGTCGACAAACTGGCCCAAAGGCGTATTCTGGCTGCTGGAGTTATCTTGGCCGCCATTTTTTACCCAGCGCTTAAAGTCGCGGTTGGTGATTTCAGAGCAGGCGGCAAGGATGACGGAGACTAACTGGAACAGATCATGCAGGGTGGGGTTAGTGTCGCTGGCATCATTTTCAACTTCGTAATACAACTCGGTACGCGTTATGTCGCCTTCGCTGTTGCGCATACGAATGCGTTTCAGCCCCTCTTCATTGACGTACATTTTGGGGTTAAAGCTGAAGACGTTGCGGGTGATTGAAATGATGCGTTCGGCGGCATCGCCGTTGACTTCAAATGCCCCCAACTGGTCGCGAAACATCTCCAGTATCGATCCCAGCGTTGTACCGGATGAGAGTTCGCACTTTTCTGCCAGTAAATTGCGCAGAGTGGCGATGAATTTGACCATCTCTTGCTCAAAGGTCGTTTGTGCTTCTTTAGGCTTGTTTCGGCGCTCCAGGCTGAGTACCGCGTTGTGAATGCGTCCTGCAACGGAGATAACGTGCGCCAGGTTATTTTCCTGTGTGACCAGTTTCACATGGCACGTTTCTTCAAGGCGGGTGTAGGCTTCATGCAGTTCATCGATTATCACCGTGAAGCGGATATTCTTGCGGCGAAAAGGGCAGTCTGGATTGCGTCTGAAATGTTCATTGCGAAGGTAAGCTGCCTGTTCGGAGTGACCTGCTGCCGCAACGGTGCTGATCTGCGGATCTTTGGGTTTCAGCTTACCGCCAAGGAGCAGGTCAAAATCCACGGGCTCAAAACGCACGCCTTCGCCTCGTTGACGAGGCGTCAGGCGGTAAGTTGATGTGTCAAACTTGTTGGTGGTCATTAACAGCACCGACGGGCGGTACTGGCAAACCTCGAAAGGCAATACCTGCTTGATAAGCTCGAAGTAGACTTCGTGTACGCTTATTTTTGCAGGTTTCCCCTGCATCGCGTTAAGCTCTCGTTTTCTGCGAGCAAGCAGTCCGCGGCGAATATATTCTTGAATGGAGGTGTCTTCACTGTCCGGCCCAAAGAGTGCTTTACAGGCTGACTGAATCGCATCGCGGATATTGTGACGGCTGTTTTTAAGTTGCTCGTCGAGCATTTCCCTGTCGTAGCGGGTATCCTGGGTGCTATATGTCGCCAGCTTTGCTAGCTGTTCTTCACAACGATCGATTTGCGAGACATGATAATTGAGCGAACGCATAGCGCCGCCGATATATTTGCTGCCTTTCGCCCCTTCGTACCACTGAATATAGCGGTTGCGGTTTTTCAGGCCAGAGGCCCAGTCCATAAAGTCGAGGTCGGCAATATCTTTACGGGAGAGAACGCAAATGAACTCACCGCCAGCAGCCAGAATGTTATTTTTCTGGCTGCTGGCCAGGTCGATTTGTGATTTTTGCGGTGACATGAACAGCAGGTTGGTAAAGCCACCATCGGGAAACAGGTAATCTGGCTTCTGGGTTTGGGCGAAGCGCGTCAGATAGTCGACGTATCCCTGAATTACGCCATAGCTTTTGCCGAACCCCGTGCCGTCTGAGCTGAAAATAACCTCCGCGCCATCGCGTTCATGGGCGTCGTAAAGCTTGGAGACCCTGGCGCGACAGGAGTTAATCTCTTCAATCAGCGTCGTATCTGGCGTTTGGCTGGAGATGAGAGTTTTCAGGTTATTATCCGTCGTTTTCTCGCCAACGCGTTCATATTGACGATAGTTATTGAGGGTGATTTGGCCGCTTTCGATTAGCACCTTTTCTATCTGCATGGGGGCAAGATGCAGAGCTGTTGCGATTTCATTGATAGTATTGGATAGTGGCTCGTGCGGATTGCTAATCGTGAAGTAGTTTAGCGCTGCTGCAACGGTCTCTGGATGCAATGCTTTCCTGAGCGTCGGAAAGGTGAGACTGTAATCGTATAGCGCCAAATCATTGTTTATCAGGCAGCGGAACGGCTGTTTAGCGGGATCGCCTCCCGGACGTCCGGCAAACTCCAATATTCCAGCTAGTCTGAAGCGATGTAGCAGCGCTGCTGCATCGCGGTCAGGTGAGTCAAATGCTGTGTGGAGTTGCTGACTAAACGGCATCGTGGCATTTAGATGTATTAGTCGCGACCAGATCTGACACAACAACTTGAAAAGTTGAGAGT
>NZ_KZ819118.1:0-7545 GCF_003115855.1 Brenneria corticis | reverse complement strand
AGTCCACGGCGCCATCGCGGGTAAAGGGAGTAATGGGAGCAGGGTTCAGGCCACGTAAATCGATATTAATTTTGGTCATGATGTTCTCTTTTTTAAGGTCATCGGAAAGAATGAAAGAGTGATTAATAACGTTCTCGGGAACGTTTGCATTTTTGGTTTTTCTTAATGGCTTGTCAAGGGAGATTTGCTATCGTGGATTTCAGCCAAATAGGTAGGTTGGATTACTTATATTCTAAATATCAATGTGTTGATAAATTTCGCAGCGTGAGGAGAAGTACCGTGGTCAGCGGGGATGATGTGAAAAATGTGATCTGGCGCAGCCTATAGAAAGCATGGCTGCGCCAGCGTTCTCAATCAATAATGCGGCGGCGGCGTTTCTTCCGACTGCGACGCGATTAGCGAGGTTTGCTGGGTGCGTAATCTCTCCGTCAACAGGCGTACCTGCTCGCGTAGCCGACCGATTTCTCTTTCGTGTTGAATAAGCGTTTGGTTCAACTCTTCTATCGTCACTTCCTGAAAAGCCTGACGGCTTTCCAGTAGTTCGAGCCGTTCTTCAAGCGATGACATTGGTATTCCCCCCTACAGCTTACAGCCTATTACCCTTAAGTTTGTCAGAAAGCAGAAACTTCTGGTAGTAAAAACGGTCGGAGTAGGGCGCAATAAGCGATCTGAGGATTTTTACTCACGCTATTTCTGAAGCTCGCCTTTCGGGCTATGCGGTCCGGCCGTTGAGAGCGGCGTTAAAAAACGATGAAATGTTTTTTATCAAAGGATTGTCGCGCGTGCCGTTGTGTTGTCTTCGTGCGCGCAGTTATAGTAGTCGCGAATTTATTTTTAATAATGGCTGGAGCATATTGTTCCAGATGCTGGAGAAATGGATGAAATCACTGTTTAAAGTAACGCTGTTAGCAACGACGATGGCTCTGACTCTGAACGCTGGCCAGGCTCTGGCGGCGGACGCGACCACAGCAACCAAATTCAAAAGTGACGAACAGGCAGCCGCTTACGCGCTAGGCGCATCGCTGGGTCGTTATATGGATAACTCCCTTAAAGAACAAGAAAAACTGGGAATCAAGCTGGACAAGGATCAACTGATTGCCGGCGTTCAGGACGCCTTTGCCGATAAGAGCAAACTGACCGACGAAGAGATCGAAAAAACGCTGCAAAGCTTTGAAGGACGGGTAAAAGCGGCGGCTGAAACCAAGATGAAGCAGGACGCCAAAGACAACGCGGATAAAGGCACCAAATACCGCGATACCTTTGCCAAAGAAAAAGGCGTGAAGAAAACCGAATCCGGTCTGCTGTATCAGGTTGAGAAAAACGGCAGCGGCAATGCGCCGAAAGACAGCGACACCGTGGTCGTCAACTACAAAGGCACCCTGGTTGACGGCAGCGAGTTTGATAACTCCTACAAGCGCGGCGAACCGCTCTCTTTCCGTCTTGACGGGGTGATCCCCGGCTGGACGGAAGGCCTGAAACACGTCAAGAAGGGCGGTAAAATCAAGCTGGTCATTCCGCCTACGCTGGCTTACGGCGAAACCGGCGTTCCGGGGATCCCGGCCAACTCCACGCTGGTGTTTGACGTTGAGCTGCTGGATATCAAATCCGAAGCCGATGTGAAAGCCGCCGACGCGGCCAAAGCGGAAAAACCTGCCGCCGCGGAGAAAAGCGCGCAATAATTCATCAATCATCGATGATGAGGTCTCGACCGCGGGTTATGCGCCCGCGGTTTTTTTTCCGTTCAATAAAAGATGAGTAAGTTCACCGTATCGGAAACGAACCCGTTAATTTCAGGGACGATTGAGTGGACATTTGCTAGACTGTGTCTCCGGTCAATACAATAAATAGAACACGTTGAGGGTGGTGTCTGCCATGTCTAATTCGCTTGTGTCTGGCGAATCTTATGACCTTGATTTGCTGGATGAACGTCCGTTCGGTCAGACGGATTACGAGATCCTGAAATCGTATGAAGCGGTGGTCGATGGGTTGGCCATGTTGATTGGTGAGCACTGCGAGATTGTGCTGCATTCCCTTGAGGATCTTAAATGTTCCGCGGTGCGTATCGCCAATGGCGAACATACCGGCAGAAAAATCGGTTCGCCGATTACCGATCTTGCGCTACGTATGCTGCACGATATGGCCGGCGAGGACAGCAGCGTATCGAAAGCCTACTTCACCCGGGCGAAAAGCGGCGTGCTGATGAAGTCGGTCACCATTGCCATTCGCAACCGCGATCAGCGCGTGATCGGGTTGCTGTGCATCAATATGAATCTGGATGTGCCTTTTTCGCAGATCGTACAGACCTTTATCCCGCCTGAAACGCACGAAATCGCCTCATCGGTAAACTTTGCTTCGTCGGTGGACGATCTGGTGGCGCAGACGCTGGAGTTTTCCATTGAAGAAGTCAACGCGGACCGCAACGTGTCCAACAATGCGAAAAACCGCCAGATCGTACTGAGCCTGTATGAGAAGGGGATCTTTGATATTAAGGATGCGATTAATCAGGTCGCCGAGCGCCTTAATATCTCCAAACACACCGTGTATCTCTATATCCGCCAGTTTAAAAGCGGCGATTTCAGCGGGCACTAACGCAGATGCTGAGCTATTGCCTGCTGGTCACCGGCCCCGCCTATGGCACGCAGCAAGCGAGCAGCGCGTTGCAGTTCGCGCAGGCGTTACTGGATGAAGGTCATCGCCTGGAAAGCGTGTTTTTCTATCGCGAGGGCGTGCTGAACGCCAATCAGCTCACCTCGCCGGCGAGCGACGAGTTTGATCTGGTGCGCGCCTGGCAGCGTCTGGGGCAGGAGCATCACGTGGCGTTGAATGTCTGCGTCGCCGCGGCGCTGCGGCGCGGGATTACCGATCGGCAACAGGCCGAACAGCTAAAACTGGGGGCGGCGAATTTGCAGGACGGCTTTACCCTGAGCGGTCTTGGCGAGCTGGCCCAGTCGGTTTTGAGCTGCGATCGGGTGATCCAGTTTTAATACGATTTTAAGGCGGAGTCATGAAGCGAATCGCTTTTGTTTTTACTCACTCGCCGCACGGCAGCGCCTCCGGTCGGGAAGGATTGGACGCATTGCTCGCCATGTCCGCGCTGACCGAGGATATTGGCGTGTTTTTTATCGGCGACGGCGTATTGCAATTGCTGCCGGGGCAGCAGCCGGAAACGATTCTGATGCGCAACTATATCGCCACCTTTGGCGTGCTGCCGCTGTATGACATCGAACGCTGTTATGTCTGTGCCGAATCTCTCCAGCAACGGGGTATTGCTCGGGATACCGATTGGGCTGTGGATGTGTTGCTCCTGCCCCCCGAGGAATTAAGACAGCGGCTGGCGGATTACCATTCCATCCTCTCATTTTAGCGGCGAGCGTTTCTATTTATGCTACACACTCTTTCCCATTCTCCTTATCACTGCGACATTGATGCGCTGCTGCGTTGTCTGGGTCCGGGAGACGCATTGGTGCTGTTGCAGGACGGCGTTATCGCCGCGCTGGCGAATAGCGAAACGGCAAGCCGTCTCCTTAGGGCGTCTATCCCTTTGTATGTTTTGCAAAATGATGCCGACGCCAGAGGCGTGGCTGCACAAATTTCAAACAATTTTTCATTGATTAGCTATACTCAATTTGTTCAACTGACGGTGCAATATCCGCAACAGCTGGCGTGGTAACGCTGAATTTTTGTATATTTCTTGACTCCTTCCACAGCCAGCCCTAAAATTCTGCGTCCTCATACTTTGCCCTGCGCAGGTACGAGGCGTTTTATCACGTGTTTACGAAGCAAAAACCAGGAGCTTTTTGAATGGCAACAATTAACCAGCTGGTACGCAAGCCACGCGCCCTGAAGGTTGTTAAAAGCAACGTTCCGGCGCTGGAAGCATGCCCGCAGAAACGTGGCGTATGTACTCGCGTATATACCACCACCCCGAAAAAACCGAACTCCGCGCTGCGTAAAGTATGCCGTGTTCGTTTAACCAACGGTTTTGAAGTCACCTCCTATATCGGTGGTGAAGGTCACAATCTGCAGGAGCACTCCGTGATCCTGATCCGTGGCGGTCGTGTTAAAGACCTGCCAGGTGTGCGTTACCACACCGTTCGTGGCGCGCTGGACTGCTCAGGTGTTAAAGACCGTAAGCAATCCCGCTCCAAATACGGTGTGAAGAAGCCAAAGGCTTAATGGTTCTCCGTTAAGTAAGGCCAAACGTTTTAACTTAAATGTCAAACTAAACTCGTAGAGTTTTGGACAATCCTGAATTAACAACGGAGTATTTCCATGCCACGTCGTCGCGTCATTGGTCAACGTAAAATCCTGCCGGATCCTAAGTTCGGATCAGAGCTGTTGGCCAAATTTGTAAATATCCTGATGGTAGATGGTAAAAAATCTACTGCCGAAGCAATTGTCTATACCGCGCTAGAGACCCTGGCTCAGCGTTCTGGTAAAGATCATCTGGAAGCTTTTGAAGTAGCGCTGGACAACGTGCGCCCGACTGTCGAAGTCAAGTCGCGCCGCGTTGGTGGTTCTACTTATCAGGTGCCGGTTGAAGTCCGTCCGGTTCGTCGCAATGCTCTGGCAATGCGTTGGATCGTTGAAGCTGCTCGTAAACGCGGTGATAAATCCATGGCTTTGCGCCTGGCGAACGAACTTTCTGACGCAGCAGAAAACAAAGGCACTGCTGTCAAGAAACGTGAAGACGTTCACCGTATGGCAGAGGCCAACAAGGCGTTCGCTCACTACCGTTGGTAATCCCTTCGCTGTAGTTATGCTAATCAGGCGGGCGCTTCAGAAAGCCAGCCCGTCTGGATTAACTGACATTGAACGCCCTAGGATATAGAGGAAACAAATGGCTCGTACAACACCCATTGCACGCTACCGTAATATCGGTATCAGTGCACACATCGACGCCGGTAAAACCACCACGACAGAACGTATTCTGTTCTACACCGGTGTGAACCATAAAATCGGTGAAGTTCATGACGGCGCGGCCACCATGGACTGGATGGCGCAGGAGCAGGAGCGTGGCATCACCATCACCTCCGCTGCGACTACCGCATTCTGGTCTGGTATGGCTAAACAGTTTGAGCCGCACCGCGTAAATATCATCGACACCCCGGGACACGTTGACTTCACTATCGAAGTAGAACGTTCCATGCGTGTTCTTGACGGTGCAGTAATGGTTTACTGTGCGGTCGGTGGTGTTCAGCCGCAGTCTGAAACGGTATGGCGTCAGGCTAACAAATACAAAGTTCCGCGTATTGCGTTCGTTAACAAAATGGACCGCATGGGCGCGAACTTCCTGAAAGTCGTAGGCCAGATCAAAACTCGTCTGGGCGCGAATCCTGTTCCGCTGCAGCTGGCTATCGGTGCGGAAGAGCATTTCACCGGCGTTGTCGACCTGGTGAAAATGAAAGCCATCAACTGGAATGACGCCGATCAGGGCGTGACCTTCACCTATGAAGAGATTCCGGCTGATATGCAGGAACTGGCTGACGAATGGCACCAGAATCTGGTTGAGTCCGCGGCTGAAGCTTCTGAAGAGCTGATGGACAAATACCTCGGCGGCGAAGAGCTGACCGAAGAAGAGATCAAGAAAGCGTTGCGTCAGCGCGTGCTGAACAACGAAATCATTCTGGTTACCTGTGGTTCCGCGTTCAAGAACAAAGGCGTACAGGCAATGCTGGATGCGGTTGTCGAGTATCTGCCGGCGCCGACCGACGTTCCTGCGATCAACGGTATTCTGGACGACGGTAAAGATACCCCGGCGGTTCGTCACTCCGATGACAAAGAGCCGTTCTCTGCGCTGGCGTTCAAGATCGCCACCGACCCGTTCGTGGGTAACCTGACGTTCTTCCGCGTGTATTCCGGCGTGGTTAACTCCGGTGATACCGTGTTGAACTCGGTGAAATCCGCGCGTGAGCGTTTTGGCCGTATCGTTCAGATGCACGCCAACAAACGTGAAGAGATCAAAGAAGTTCGCGCGGGCGACATTGCTGCGGCAATCGGCCTGAAAGACGTGACCACCGGGGATACCCTGTGCGATCAGAACGCGCCGATCATTCTGGAACGTATGGAATTCCCGGAACCGGTTATCTCCATCGCGGTTGAACCGAAAACCAAAGCCGACCAGGAAAAAATGGGTCTGGCTCTGGGCCGTCTGGCGAAGGAAGACCCGTCTTTCCGCGTATGGACTGACGAAGAATCCAACCAGACCATCATCGCCGGTATGGGCGAACTGCACCTGGAAATCATCGTTGACCGTATGAAACGCGAGTTCAACGTTGAAGCGAACATCGGTAAACCGCAGGTTGCCTACCGTGAAACCATTCGCGATACCGTTAAGGATATCGAAGGGAAACACGCCAAGCAGTCTGGTGGTCGCGGTCAGTACGGTCACGTGGTGATCGACCTGTCTCCGCTGGAACCAGGTGGCCCGGGTTACACCTTCACCAACGATATCAAAGGCGGCGTGATTCCTGGCGAATACATCCCTGCCGTTGATAAAGGTATTCAGGAACAGCTTAAAGCCGGTCCTCTGGCGGGTTACCCGGTGGTTGATATCGCGGTGCGTCTGCACTTCGGTTCTTACCACGACGTCGACTCCTCGGAACTGGCGTTTAAACTGGCTGCTTCACTGGCATTTAAAGATGGCTTTAAGAAAGCAAAACCAGTTCTGCTTGAGCCGATTATGAAGGTTGAAGTTGAAACCCCTGAAGACTACATGGGTGACGTAATCGGCGACCTTAACCGTCGCCGCGGTATCATCGAAGGTATGGAAGATACTGCAACCGGCAAGACCGTTCGTGCACAGGTTCCGTTGTCTGAAATGTTTGGTTATGCTACCGATCTGCGTTCGCAGACTCAGGGCCGCGCTTCATACTCCATGGAGTTCCTGAAGTACGCTGAAGCGCCGAACAACGTAGCTCAGGCCGTTATTGAAGCCCGTGGTAAATAATCCGGGTTTAACACATTGATCCCGTGCTCTCTCCATCAGGGGGGAGCATTAGAGTTAAGGAATATCGCCGTGTCTAAAGAAAAATTTGAACGTACAAAACCCCACCTCAACGTCGGTACTATCGGCCACGTTGACCATGGTAAAACAACGCTGACCGCAGCTATCACCACCGTTCTGGCTAAAACCTACGGCGGCAGCGCGCGTGCATTCGACCAGATCGATAACGCGCCGGAAGAAAAAGCCCGTGGTATCACCATCAACACCTCTCACGTTGAATACGATACCCCGACTCGCCACTACGCGCACGTTGACTGCCCGGGACACGCCGACTATGTGAAAAACATGATCACCGGCGCCGCGNTTCCTGAACAAATGCGACATGGTTGATGATGAAGAGCTGCTGGAACTGGTTGAGATGGAAGTGCGCGAGCTGCTGTCTCAGTACGACTTCCCGGGCGACGACACGCCGGTAATCCGCGGTTCCGCGCTGAAAGCGCTGGAAGGCGAAGCCGAGTGGGAAGAGAAAATCATCGAACTGGCTAACGCTCTGGATACCTACATCCCGGAACCTGAGCGCGCCATCGACAAGCCGTTCC
>NZ_KZ819117.1:0-8115 GCF_003115855.1 Brenneria corticis | reverse complement strand
TTTGCTTTTCGTCGGCGTAAGAAATCACGCTGAGGTGGACGACCCCGCGAATGCGCCGCAGGGAAGCGGCGCAAGCCAGTGCCGCGTCGGACAAAAACGCCGGGAGCGTTTTTGAACAGCGCTTGCGCTGGCCCGCCAGGGCGAGTCTCAGGGATGAGACGAGTATTCCGTCACTGGCGGTTCGGGAAAGGGGGCGACCGCCGAAGGCATTGCGTCAGCGACGTGATTTCAGCCACAGCCCGGGTCCGGAGGGTGGTGGCGCTTGAACCACCCTGCGTCGGGCGCGTGCTGTGACATAGCATAGAAATGACGGCCTTCTAGCGCACGAAATAGCGCTGAACTCACATATACCGTTAACAGTATATGTGACTAAGAGACAGTCGCAGGAGAGGGAGCAAGCTAGCTCCTCCTAAAACCGGCTGACGCAGCGCATCGCCACCGCTTTGAAATCCGCGAAATCCCGACTGTCGCGCAGTTGGCTCATGGCGCGCTCGCGCAGAAAGGTGACGAACAGATCGTAAATCGCCATCGCCTCCTCGTATTCGTTTTTGTTGATGGCGAGCAGGAAAATGACGTACGCCGTCTCATCGCCCCACGGAATTCCCCGCGGCGCCAGTACGGTATAGACCACCGTTTTGCGCGCCAGCAATCCCAGCGAGTGGGGCAGCGCAATGCCTTCGCCGAGCATGGTGCTGACGATGGATTCGCGCTCCGCCACCGAGGGCAGAAAGTCGGCGCCGACGTATCCCTCTTTTTGCAACTGGCGGCACAGTTGGGTAAAAAGCGTCTGCTGGCTGATGGGCTGGTCGATGATGCGGAAGTGGTCGGCATCAAAATATTTTTCCAGAATCCACGGCCGGGTTCTGTCCACCAGCACCAGTTTGCCGATCTGTTCCAACTGATAGTCGGTGGGAAACGGCGTCATGGTCACCACCGGTTTATCTTTCTCCGTCACCCGGGCGGTGGCGATGACGAAATCCTCATCGATGGCGCCGCGCTGTTCGTAGTCCCGCAGGGTTACCGTTCCGGCGACCTCAATCTGCGGGTATTTGCGCAGCAGCAGCGCTTCAATCATGCGGATGGTGGAGTTGCCGGTGTCGCACACCAGCAGCACGCGCGGCCGGCGCTGATAACCGATGTTGTAATGGCGCTCCAGCCCCACGCCGATATGCAGCACCAGAAAGCCGATCTCGTTTTCGCTGATCGTATAGGGCGAATATTTCCCCCAGCTCGATACCGCCGCCAGCGTCATATCCCACGCCATCGGGTAGTGCTGTTTGATGTTGTCCAACAGCGGATTGGGAATATTTATCTGATAGCGCACGCGGGTGATCATGGTTTTGATATGGGTCAGCAGGTCGGCATGCAACTGCTCGTCGTTGAGCAGGTGGTAGTTATAGTGGGTGTTGATATAGCGCAGCAGGTAGTTGACCAGCGCCTCATCGTCATCAGCGCTGATGGCGCTGGGAGAGATATCCTGAATCTGGCGCGCGGCGATATGTACCCTGAGCCAGTTTTCTTCCGCCGGCGCGAGCGGTTTGTCCGCCAGCCGCCGCAGGATATCCGCAATGCGCCGCGCCGCGTCCCGCACATTGTCATCCACATCGTCGGCGGCAAACTCCGGCAGGGGATAGCCTTCGCTGATGCGCCTGACGGCAACGGCGCAGTAAAGCCGCAGGAATCGTTCGCCTTCATCGGTCAGGCGAATATGACAGCGGTGGAAACAATCATGCAGCGCGTCCGCCAGGCGAGGAAGGATACCGGGCGCGAGCGCCTCTTCGGTGATCAGCGGATCGGCGCCGTCCCGCTGGGCCAGTTCCCACAGCAGGTCGGTCAGACAGGCGCGAATCGCCGTCTCGTCGCCAAACAGCTTCATGCCGTGGCGCGGGCGGGTTTCAATGCTCAGGTCGTAGCGGCCGAGCCATTCGCGCACCTCCGCCATATCGTTTTGTAACGTGGCGCGGCTGACGAACCACGCCTCGGCGAGATCCTCCAGCTTGAGGGAAAACGACGCGGTCAGCAAGCGCACCACCAGATAGCGAATACGCGCCTGCGACGTCCGCGGGGTGCGCCGCGGGCGCGGACGGCTTTCCTGTAGCGCCCGGTAGCGCGCCGGGTCGTCGATTTTCAACTGGTAGCCGTTGCCCCGGCTAAGCACCAGCCGGGCGCCGTGGCGCGCCAGCAGCGCATTGAGCGCGGTGATGTCGGCGCGAACGGTGCGCGTGGAAACCGACAGGCGCTGCGCCAGTTCATCCTGCGGCAGCGTCTCGTTTTGCAACAGATCAAACAACCGGGTCAAACGTTGGTTGGGGAATTGCACGCCCTTTTCCTCTTATCTTGCCGGCGCGACGCCCGTTGATGCGCTATCGTGGCCGCCCCGCTACGCTACGCGCTGTTTCACGATGGCGAGCAGGGCGCGTACGTCCTCCGGCCGGGTGTCGCCGCTCTGTTTATCGATAATCGAACTGTAGACGTGGGGGATGATTTTGCTTACCCCGGCATCCAGCGCAATCTGCAGGATATCGCCGACGTTGTCCAGATCGATGCCGCCGGTCGGCTCCAGCCAGAAGTCGTGGCGCGCGCAGGCGTCGGCCACCGCCTGATATTCGTCGCGGCAGCCTAGCCCGCCCATCGGGTAATACTTGATCGAACTGCCGCCCATATCTTGCAGCAGGGCGATGGCGGTATCGATGGGGACGATGCCGTCCGGCGACCGGCTGCTGCGCGGGCCGGTGGAAATCTTTACCCACCCCGGCCGGCCCGTCGGCGAGACCAGACCGTTCACCACCGTATCATGCTGGCCGAGCAGCGCGCGGCTGGCCGCCACGCCGGTAAACACCTGGTTGACGTGCTGCGGCTGCACCTCGCGGGCAATGTCGCCGACCATCGCCGACTGGTTGGGGTCGCCCGCGCCCAGCCCGACGGAAAGCGCGTTATCAATCAGTTTGGCATAATCGCGCATATCCGCGACCGCGCTGGCCACGTCGGGATAGTTTTTGGACAGCACGCCGACCAGCACGTGGCCCTCGGCGGCGTCATAAACGGCGCGGGCGTTGGTTTTCGAACCCGCCAGCACATTCAGGCAAACGCGGTCGCGGTAAAAATCGGGGGTCAGTTTCATGCGCATTTCTCCTGATGCAGCACGGCGCGAATACGGCGATAGACAATGTCCAACTGCTCGGCCGTCACGCTGCGCACGTCCGCTTCGATAATGCCTGCGTTGGCCTTGTAGCCGCGAAAATAGATGGCGTACTCGCCCTGCTTTAAGGCGTCGATTAAATCGGCGGTGGCGACGCCGGCGATGGCCTGGTCAAAGGTGATTTCGGCGCGGGCGATATCGCGTCCGGCGCTGTCCCACACCACGCGGGCGGAGACGCCCTCCAGCGTATTCAGCCGGCTGATGAAGTCGCTCATCTTTTCCACCATCTGCGCGCCGCTCTCTTTCACGGCGCCGAGATAATGTTCAATGGCGCAGGTCAGCCCCAGAATGCCCTCTTTGCCGACTTTCATGGCGCGTCCGATGCCGCCGGACTGGCGTTTCACCCACTCGACGTAGCGCGCTTTGCCGATCACCAGGCCGCTGGTGGGGCCTTCAATCGCCTTGGCGCCGCTGTAGATCACCAGATCGGCGCCGGCGCGGTAGTAGCGCTGCAAGTCTTCCTCGGCCGCCGCGTCGACGATCAGCGGCACCCGGTATTCACGCGCCACCGCCGCCGCCTGTTCTACGCTGAGCATGCTTTTCTGCACGCAGTGATGGGATTTGATATACAGGATCGCGGCGGTGCGCGAGGTGATGCCCGCGGCGAGCTGAGCGGGCGAGCATTCGTTGGCGTAGCCGGCTTCCACCACCGCGCCGCCGCCGAGCGCCACCATCGCGCCCACCGGCGCGCCGAAGTTGACGTTATGGCCTTTCGGCAACAGGATATGGTTGTTTTCGATGGGCGTAACGTGCAGGTTTTCCAGCAGCCAGTCGCTGTCCTGCACCAGCACGGCGGCAACCGACTGCGCGATGCCGGCGCTGGCGCAGGAGACCACGACGGCGCCTTCCACGCCCAGCAGCCGCGCGATGTACTCCCCGGTTTTGTCCACCAGATCTTTGATTTCGAAGTAGTGGTTCATCCCCGCGACGACGGCGTCCACCACCTCCGGGTGCGGGGTGGACACCCCGAGCGCCGTCATGCGCCCGGAGGCATTAATTACCTGTTTTAACTGATATTTATCATAAATCGACGGCATGTGACGTTCTCCCGTGTTCGGTCAGGAAGCCTTTGCCCGCCCGGATGGCGGCCAGCGGCAGCAGCAGATGCTCGGCCTGAAGGCTGTCGTCGGCGCAATCGGTCAATACGACGGGCCGGCGCTTCAGGTCAAACAGCGTCAGGTCGGCGTCGAGGCCGACGGCCAGGCGGCCTTTACGCGCCAGACGCAGCCCGTCGGCGGCGTGGGCGGTGACGCAGTCAATCACCTGCGGCAGCGACATGCCGAGGGCGAGGAACTTGGACATCACCTGCGCCAGGCTATACACCGGCCCGTTGATGCGGTTGCGGCAGTAGATGTCGGAACTGATGGTGTGCGGCAAAATTCCCTGGCTTATCGCCTGCCTGGCGACCGCGAAGCTGAAGCTGGCGGAGCCGTGGCCGACGTCAAGCCGCACGCCGCGCGCCAGCGCCTGCGAAATCGAGGCGCGTAATTGCCCGGTCGGCGTCAGAATACGGTTCGGCTTGCCGTTATAGCAGTGGGTGATGATGTCGCCTGAGGCCAGCAGCGCGGCGATCTCGTCCAGATCGGGCGGGGTGTTGCCGATATGCACCATCAGCGGCAGGCCGCCGTTTTCCTGCTGGAGCG
This sequence comes from Brenneria corticis, assembly GCF_003115855.1. GTDB lineage: Bacteria > Pseudomonadota > Gammaproteobacteria > Enterobacterales > Enterobacteriaceae > Brenneria > Brenneria corticis. The sequence continues at coordinate 3,273 of NZ_KZ819117.1, read as the reverse complement.
CCTTGGCGCGCGCCAGCGGCGCGATGCCGTTGTCGCCCACCACGCTGCCGCTGAGGCGGGCTTTGAGCCCGACGATAAAGTCCGGGTGACGCTTTACGGCGTCGCGCACCGCGGCGCCGTCGATGTGCGACAGGTCGGCCAGCTCATTCTGGGCGATCAGCCCGACGCGAGAAATATTCAGCAGTGCGTAAACCTCGGTGGCGGCGGCGCGCGTCAGGCGGTAAAAGTCGTCCACATCGTCCGCGCCGGTGCTGCCGGCGTCCACCACGGTGGTGACGCCGGCGGCGATCCCCACGCTGTCCGGCTCATCGTGATAAATCGGCGAAGCCGGGTAGCAGTGGACGTGGGAATCGATCCAGCCGGCGCTGACATAGTGTTCCCCCTGAAGGTCGCATTCCTTGCGCGCCGGGCCGGCGACGTCGCCCAACGCCGCGATGCGTCCGTCCTGAATGGCGATATCGCTCAGCGTATCATCCGTCAGCCGGGCGCGGCGAAGGAGTAAATCGAACATGGTTGCCTCCTGTTGAGACGGGCGCCGCGGCGCCCGCCGGATTAGCTGATGGCCACCGGGAAAAAGGTCCCGAACAGCATCGCCCCGAGGATCGCGCCGCCGGTGATCGGTTTCTGCCACAGATAGAACAGCAGGGCGCCCAGCAGCGAGCCGACGCCGATGGGAATCGAGGCGCTCATCGCGCTGAGGATAATCAGCGGGCCGAGAAAGCGGCCGGAGGCGTTGCCCGCGCCCATCATGACGTCGGCGCCGTAGGTGGAGTCGCTCTGGTTGATGGTGAATTTACGCGCCAGAATAATCAGGTAGCCGATCGCCAGACCGATGACCAGTCCGGTTACCAGCGAGGCGGCGAAGTTGGCGACCGGGAAGACAAAGCCCGCGCCGAGCAACAGCGCCGGCACGCCAAGACCGACGCCGGTCTGAATGGCGCCGCCGATATCCAGAATGCCCACCAGCGAACCTTCGATAATGCGGGCGAACAGAAAGCTGGCGCCGAACGCGGCCACCGCGCCGTAAACGCCGGTATCCATTCCTGCGCGCAGCATGGAAACAAACGCCACTTCGTTGAACGCGCCGATGCCGTAGAGGTAATACATATGCGTACCGGCGAATACGCCGGAGGAGAGCAGGCCGACAAAGATCGGAAACGACCAGTCGGCATACCAAAACCCTTTATTCTCTTCCATTGTTGGCTCCTGTTATTTTCCGCTCAGCGCGTTATGGATGCGATCCAGCCAGTCCGGGACGGTCAGGTGGAAAGATTCGATCATCTTCATATCGAAACCGCGGAAGAAGGCGCTCAGCACGAACAGGGCGACGATGGCGGTCATCATGATTTTGGTGACCCGGTTCCAGCCGCTCTCTTCAACGCCTTTGCCGATCAGAATCCCCAACACCAGCCCCGGCACGGCGTTGCCCATAATCAGCTGCGCCGCGCCGCCGAATACGGTGGCCCAAAAGCCCGATTTTTTGCCGGCGTCGATCGCCGCCAGCCAGAAGATCACCGGCATCACGATATTGACCAGCAGGTTGGCGGCCGGCACCAGCACTTTCACCGCCGTCACCTGCAAGGCTTCCGGCACCGAGGAGGCGGTAAGGTTGAGGAAGGTGACCACCACCATGCCGACGATGCCGCAGGCGATGGCCATTTTTCTCGGATCGTGCAGGGTTTGCGCCACGTTACGGTTTTTCACCATCAGCGCCGCCGCGCCCCAGTTGGGGATGATGCGATGGTCGACGTCCTGGGTGAAGGCGCCCGCCGCCACCGACGAGGCCCAGGCGTTAAAGAAGAAGCCCAGCCCGAAAGAGAAGTGAGACGCGGGATCGCCCTCGCAGGCGTTCAGTTCGCCCAGGGTTCGAAACGCGCCCATGCCTTGCGTGGTGGGCGCGTGAAACATGCGCGCCGCCCCGGCGCCCACGCCCACGCCGACCAGCGCGCCGATGATGAGCGATTTCATTAATATTATTAAGAACATCAGCCAGCCCCTTTATATTGAACATTCGCCGTTTGGCGCCATCAGCGTTGGGTAACGAAATCCACCTTATCGAGATTGATGGCCGTCACGTTGACGGTGACATCCAGCTCCACGCTGTAGGTGCGCCGTTGCCGGCGCAGAAAGAAAAACAGAAACGCTTCGTTACGCGACGCTTCACGCGCGGCGATAACCTGCACGTCCTGCGGCTCGATGCGCAGCAAAATGTGGGGTGAAGATTTCATCACGGCGGCCTGAACGTGGTTCAGGGCGTCGGCGAAGGCTCTGCTCTTGCTCTCCCCCTTGCCGCTAACGCGCACCGTGGCGGTGAATTGCGTTTTCATGGTCAGCCGCCGTATTTCTTTTTCCAGGCTTGCACCAATCGTTCGCCCAGCTCTTCTTTATCCATAAAGCCGAAGCCCAGCACGTTGCAGCCGTCGTTGATGGCCGTCACCCCTTCCTCCACCGAGCGCATGCCGTATCTGGCTTTGTAGCCATGCTTATTCTGCGCGGTGATCGCCCCGGCGCCGCCGCTGCCGCAGAAAGAGATGCCGAAGTCGGCGTTTTCCGCCTTCATCACGTCGCCGAGCTTCATATCGGCGGCCATGCCGGGCACCACCACCGCCTGCCCGCCCGCCTTCTCGACGCCCGCCGCCACTTTCTGCCCTTTTCCCAGACGATCGCCGATGACTACGCTGATTTTTCCCATCATTCACTCCTGAAAGTTAAAGGTTCTCTTTTGCCACTTCGAAGTGGACCGACAGCAGCCAGGCTTCTTCATCGGGAAGATTGGCGAACTCCGCCACCACCTCGCGCGCCAGGCTCATCGAGTCGGCGGAAATCTCGTCGAACAGGTCGGCGTCCACTTCCGGCAGCGGTTCGCCGGTCACCGACCGGTGCGCCATCGCCCGGACGTGGGAGGTCAGCATCTGCGTCTGCACCGCGTTCGGGATGATGTTGTGGCGCTTGAGTAGCTCGTCGATCCATAGCAGCATGCGATCGGCGAGTTGCCGGCTTTGCTCCGCTTCACGACTCCCGTTTTCGTTCATTACCGCTCCGTTATGCACATGTGTTACCTGTTTGATGGCGTTGTGGGCACACTAGCGCCGACGGAGGAAGGTTTGTAGCGAGTTGTTTTCCACTTCAAAGTGGAAATCGGCAGGGCGTTGGCGATCTTCGCCACAGAATAGGCGCGTAGCGAAAAGGATGACGTGAGGGAAATCAGCCGGTTGGACGGGGCGAATAAATATCCTCCGGCATAGCCGGAGGTTTTTCATATGCGCCTGTAAG
>NZ_KZ819116.1:0-8241 GCF_003115855.1 Brenneria corticis | reverse complement strand
GGGAACCACCGCACCGGGACCGGATCATAAGTCGAATATCAATGCGGCGGTGGAGGCGCAGTTCTCGCCGGGAAAGGAGAATAATAAAGGCGCCGCTGCACCAGCGGTCAAGCAACAGGCACAGAGTGAGAAAAAGGCAAAACCAGCCCAAACAAACGCATCAGCGCAAACCAAGAATAGAACCATTGATGATAAGGTCGTGAAATCTATAATGGAGTCTGAAGGTGTTAAAGGGGAACAAGGTAATCGTCCTGAAGTTTATGGTTTTAGAAAAGGAAATGGCCCTGCTTATGGCGAAATTCTTGCAGCAAGAAATACGTATGGAGTAAGAAGTGAGCAAGAATTCGCGGTCGTAAAAAAATACATGAGCGAAAGCGCAAGCAACGCGGGAGCGCTTAACTTTACCGATCCAGGAAAGCAAGCGGCAGTAATGTCCCTTGCTCATATGCGTGGTGTAGGTGGCGCGCAAGCCATCTTAAATTCCATGGAATCTGGAAATATTGTAAAATCAGCTAAACTAACCAACAGTTCCATAAACTTCTTGGAGGAAATGGCTCCGAAAGATTTTCAAGAAAAACTACTTAGCGCTAGGTTAGATTATGATAAAGAGATATATGGCAACACTTAAAGATGGCACCAAGTTGAATTGGTGGGATGCATATAAAAACGGATTACAAAACAGGTACAAAAGAGAGTCTATCGAATTCCTTAACCTGTCGAAATAAAATAGAGAGGTATCCATTGAAAAAATATATTACACTTTTAATTTCTCTCTCCCTGGTTTCTTTCTTGGCGCAGGGAAGCACTAACCTTAAAGAGTATAATTCAATAGAAAAAATTGATAACATTTTCAAAAACACAGAAATCACAGAATCATTAAAAAGTATTCTTAAAGATAATTATAGTGATTTCATTAATAACTTCGACGTTGTTGGAGAACCCCACTTAACGAAAAATGAAGGACTATTCGCAGAAGGATGGATGAAGGACCTATACCTTTACAGCGCCTCGGCAATGGTAGTTGAACCTGATGGTGATATATTTGTTGCATGGGTAACCCCAAAAACATCTAAAATAGAATATCGCACAAACTCGGTAGAAAAAAAAGAAATCGATAGTGAAATTCAAAACTGGGGGAAAAGATTCTCTCCGTATTTATCGTTCCAGGATAAAGAAAAGCCTGACAATTTTATCGAAAGCGAAACCAATCCTCGTTATTTTACAAGTAAAAATTTCATTGTAAAAATCACATTTAACTGCGATAACAAAAACGCCATTTGCAATGACGTAACGTACGATGGGGAAAGAAAGCGCGACCGTGCAAAAATAAAACTCTCTGGTAAGGCAATCCGTTATCAATGTGAAAATTACTTATGTCCTATAAATGGTTATGAATTTAAAAACCACAATGTTATTTACACTCTGAATGTACTAAATCCATCTATTGAAGTTAGTTCAAATGGTAAAAAAATCGTCAATGAACCGGGGGAGTGGTCAGATTCCCCACGTTAAAACGATATAACCCCCCAACCAATTGATTGATATTCAAGTAAAAATAGAAAAAAATATCAATCAATTATTCCTTACATCATAGTTCTACCTAGTTTGCCTTAGGAATTTAACCAGGCGCCCCTGATATAATGGTCGCGATTACCGTCTGGTGGTTACGGTTTTCCATTATTTTTGGCTCTGTAATTAGAGATCTCCACGGACGCTCTGCAAACGAGTTGGAATATTATTTACCCCTGTTTTAAAAAAGAAGAAAATACGATGAAATACACCCTTCAGGAAGGCACATTTTCACTGTTTCCCGCTGCATGGCAGGATACCACCCTCAATATTCTGCGCGACGACGCCAGCGGCCTGTCGGTCGTGGTCAGCCGCGGCCCTATCCCTGACGGCAGCGATCTCGAACGAGAGCTCCTCCGCCAGTGGGACACGCTGCGCCCTCAGATGGGCGATATCACCCAGAGCGACTTTATCCGGGTGAACGTAGGGCCGGAACGAGCCATTCCCGCCGTGGAAGTGGAAACCGCTTTTGAGCGCAGCGGCCAGCGCCTGTGGCAAAAACAGCTCGCCGTGCAAACGTCGGGCAAGCGGGTTTTGCTGCTGTTTACCCTCTCCGCCCTGCGCCCCTTCAATGAGGACGATGCACAACGTTGGGAAAACCTCAAATCCAGTCTGGCGCTGAACAAACATCAGGACGATTAAAGCATGAGCGACAACAACGCAGCCCGCAAGGACGATGAAATCATCCACTCCAGTATTTTTGCGGATATCACCAGTATTGTGGCGGAAGGGATTGCCTACGCGGCTATCGGTGCGGCCGTTGCCGCAGCCGCTACCGTGGCCGCCCCCCTTCTTGGCGCCGGTGCGGCTGCGGCGGGCGTGGCCGCGGTGGGGTCAAGCTGCCTGCTGAGCGGGATTGTCGGCGGCGTGCTGGCCAACGCGGCGGGGATTACCGATAACATCAGCAACGCAGCCGAAGGCATCGGCAACGCCCTGTTCCCCCCTTCCCCGGCCGGCTTGATTACCTCCGGGGCATCGGACGTACTGGCCAACGGCAAACCCGCGGCCCGCGCAGCCGGTACGCTCAGCACCGCCGAGACGCCGCCCCCCGAGCCTCAGTCTCCGACCAGCTTCGCCGACTATGGCGGTATGCTGCTGGCCGCCGCTGCTCAATTCGGCAGCGAGATGTGGCAACCCTCGGTTTCCTCTGCGGCTTCGGGCACCTCGCCGCTGGAAGAAGACACCGTCGCCTGCCAAAAACACAGCGGCCCGCAATATCTGGCGGAAGGCTCTAAAAGCGTCTTTATCAACGGTCAACCCGCCGTACGCGCCAAGGACCGCACCACCTGCGAAGCGACCATCTCGGACAACGTCTCGCCCGATGTCATTATCGGTGGTGAAACCCTCACCGTGCGTGATATCAAAAGCGGCAAAACACCTGGGCTGGCCGTGGCGATGATCGCGCTCTCGCTCATGCGCGGCCGCCCCAGCAAAGTCATTAAGAACATGCCCTGCGCGCTTGCCGCCGCCGGCGGCGGGATGCTGGCCGATATGGCGATAAATGCCGTCTTCGCCTCCTCGAATCCAGTGCATGCCGCCACCGGCGTGAAAGTACTCAACGATGATAACGAACTCGACTTCACCCTGCCGGGGTGTTTCCCTCTGCGCTGGCAGCGCAGCTATAACAGCCTGACCACGCGCGCAGGGCTGTTCGGCCTGGGCTGGGCCACCGCCTTCGATAGCTACCTGATGCTGGATGAAGGCGATGTCATTTTCTTTGACGATACGGGTCGCGAACTGCGTTTTGCCCTGCCGCCGGTCAACCAGGCGCTCTACAGTATCAGTGAAGGGATGATGGTACGCCGCAACGAAAACGGCGATGTCGCCATTGCCGACGACGACGGCGCGGTATGGCGGCTGTTCAAACCGACCCGCATCAATCCGAATGAACTTCGCCTGGCATCGCTCAGCGACGAATACGGCAATGCGCTGGAAATGGGCTGGGACGAACAGGGCCGACTGGTGCGTATTCACGATGCGCCCTCCGCCATCGACGTCACGCTGGCCTATGAAGATACGCGCTTTCCGTCACGCGTCACGGCCGCCAGCCATTTTGACGGCGACCGTCACTGGCCGCTGACGACCTACCGCTACGACGCGCGCGGACAGTTAGCCGCGGTGACCGACGCCAGCGGCGTCGTTACCCGCGAGTACCGTTATAACGACGACGGCCTGATGATCTGGCACCGCCTGCCGGGCGGGCTGGAGAGCGAATATCGCTGGCAGAAGTTCGACCACTGGCGCGTGGTGGAAAACCGCACCAGCACCGGCGACGGCTGCCGCATTGATTACAACCTCGACACCGGGCTGACCACCGTTATCCACGACGACCGGACGCGCCGGCACTACTGGAACGCGCAGGGGCTTATCACCCGTTTTGTGGATGAACGCGGCGAAGACTGGCGCTTTGAGTGGAACGACGATGAGCTGCTGACCCGCCGTATCGACCCGCTGGGCAACGCCGTAACGTTCGTCTATGACGACCAGGGCAACCGGGTGCAGGAGAGTGACGCCAACGGCAATGTCCATACCACCCAGTGGCTGGCGCATCGCGCCATTCCGGCATCGTTAACCGAACCGGGCGGCGCTACCACGCGCTTTTACTATGACGAACATCACGGCCTGGCGCGCGTGGTGGACGCGCTCGGCCAGTCAACGATTTACCGCCGCGACGAACAGGGGCTGGTGGTCGAGGAAGTGGACGCCGCCGGGAATACCCGCCGTCAGGAGTATAATGACGCCGGTCAGGTGATACGCGCAACGGACTGCTCGGGTCGCATCACCCGTTATCATTATCACCCGCTGGGGTGGCTGGAAGCCGAAGTCACGCCGGACGGCGAGGAGACCCGTTACCACTACGACGCCGCCGGCCGGCCGGTACAGCTTGAGCGCCCGGAAGGCTGGCAGGAGCGGCTCGCCTGGAACGAACGCGGGCTGCCTCAGGCCCATGAGGCCGCCGACGGCAAGCGTAGCGAGTTTCTTTACGACAAAGCCGGACGCCTGGTGGCGACCCGCAACGCGCAGGGCGAGGAAGTCCGCCGCGCCTGGGACGGCCGCGGCAGATTGACGGCTTTGAGCAATGAAAACGGCGAAACCTACCGCTTCCACTGGGGGGCGGACTCGCTGCTGCGCGAGGAAACGGGGCTGGACGGCGTGGTCACGCGTTACGACTACGACGCCTGCGGCCGCCCCGTTTCCCGTACTTTCGCCGCCGGGCATCCGGAGGCCATTACCCATACCTTTGCCTACAGTCCCGGAGGGCAGCTTCTTGCCCGCACTACGCCGGAAGGACAGACGCGCTATCACTATGCGTCGTCGGGGCTGCTCAGCAGCGTGACGCTTCATCCCACGCTGGGGGAAAACGCCTGGACCCGCGAAGCCGAGCAAACGCTGGCCTTCGACTACGACGCCCTGGGCCGGCTGATCAGCGAACAGGGTGAACACGGCGCGCTGGAATGGACGTACGACGCGCTGGGCAATCGCACCAGCGTACAGTTGCCCGACGGACGCAAACTGAAACACTTCTACTACGGCAGCGGCCATCTGCTCGGCATCGCCCTCGACCGTCTCACGATAACCGACTTTACCCGGGACGAACTGCACCGGGAAATCAGCCGCACGCAGGGAACGCTGACCTCACGCAGCGAGTATGACCGGCTCGGCCGCCTGCACCGCCGGGACGTATTCCTCGGCAACGCGCAGCGTCCCACCCCGCGTCAATGGTCGCGCCGCTGGGATTACGATTACCGCAACAACCTTATCCGCGAAGAGCGCGACGACGACCTGTTCAACGCCACCCGCTGGCAGTACGACGGCGCCGGACGTCTGCTGACCCAGGACGGCGCCCTGCCCGGCCGCGAACAGTGGCGCTGGGACGCCGCCGGCAATCCGCTCGACAATATCGACAGTCTGCCGGTGCGCCATAACCGCGTGTCGCAGTTGAACGGCATCCGCTGGCGTTACGACGTGCACGGCCGCACCGTTGAAAAAGACAACGGCCACACCCGCTGGCAATATCGTTACGATACCGAGCACCGACTGACCGACGTGGTGAGTCAGACGCGCGTCCGCAACGCCCCGCAGGTTCACGTCAGCTTCCGTTACGACCCGCTGGGGCGGCGCATCAGCAAAAACCGCTGGCAGACGCTGCACGGCCAGCCGCAGGGGAAAACCGTCACCACCCGTTTTATCTGGGAAGGCTTCCGGCTGTTGCAGGAAATCCAGGACCAGGTTCCGCTGACGTATGTGTATGCCGATCCGGGCAGCTACGAGCCGCTGGCGCGCATCGACGGCGTCGCCTCCCCCGAAATCTTCTGGTTCCACTGCCAGCCCAACGGTACGCCGGAGCGGCTGACGGATGCCGAAGGGCGTCTACGCTGGGAGGGCCAGAACGGCGCCTGGGGAAAACTGCTGCGCGAAACCTCGCTTCAGGGGCCGGGCTTCGCCCAAAACCTGCGCATGCAGGGCCAGTATCTGGACCGGGAAACCGGACTGCACTATAATCTGTTCCGTTACTACGATCCGGACAGCGGGCGGTTTACGACGCAGGATCCGATAGGGCTGGCGGGGGGACTGAATCTTTATCAGTATGCGCCGAATCCGTTGATGTGGATTGATCCGCTGGGGTTGAGTAAGTGTAAACAAGATAATATTACATACAGAGGTGATAGAAGAGGGCCTGACACTATCTTCAATGAAGGATTTAGAACTAAAGGAAATAGTAATGATCTATTAGCACATGCGGTTGATAGTAATAACCCTCCGAGTAATTTTATCAGCACTACACCTGATAAGATGGTTGCTACAGATTTCGCCACTAGTTTTGGAAGAAATGATGGTTATGTTTATTACACGAGAACCAATAATGGCATTGATATCAATAAAACACTGGGCAGTAAATCGCCATATCCTAACGAAGTGGAGTTTGCAGTTCAAGGAGGGATAAAACCAGAGAATATACTTGGTGCAACTCCTGTTAATAAAAATGGCTCTTGGGCTAATTACTCTATATTAAATCCAAATAGAAGGTTATAACTATATGGAAACAGAGATAAAAAAAATATTCATCATAAAAGATAAAAAAAAGGAAAAAGCATTTCTTATAATTAGAGAAGATGAACGTTCATGTTATTTAACTTTATCTATTATGGACAATGTTATTGCAGATATCGTCAATGACGATTTTTTTAGTTGTTTTTCAGAGCTGAGGCGTCAGATTCCTGAAATGATATTCCTTTGTAAGGGCGCGAAGATTAATGTTTATCCATCTAGGATGTCAAGGCAAATGTCCCGAGGTATGACTGCATATGAATGCACTAAAGGGAAACCAGCATTACGGGAAAATATAGTTCATATATTTGACTATGATGATGAAAACATATCTTCTACCCCCGAGGAGCAAGAACGCTATCATAAGGAATGGTTAATGTCGATAACCTAATAAAATTCTCTATGAGAGGTGATGTGCCAAGCAATTGTGTGGGAGGGTTACCAGCTGTTGCAGGAACTGTATGGGGACAAGCCGCCGACGTACATCTACAGTGCTCCGGGGAGCTATGAGTCTCTGGTAAAGTGCGTTGGGAGATCCGGGACAGCGCTTGGGGTATGCGCAGAATCTACGGATGCAGGGACAATATCTGGACCGCGAAACAGGTCTGCACTACGATCTGTTTCGTTACTACGACCCAGATAGTGGGTGGTTTACGTAGCCGGATCCGATAGGGCTGGCGGGTGGGTTGAACCTGTATGCTTATGCGCCGAATGCGTTGAGTTGGATCGACCCGTTGGGGCTGGCTAAATGTGGAACTGGTCAGAGTAGGCAATTCTGGAAGAAAGATCCGATAGAATTTAATGGAAATAAAGTTTATCAACGCGATGATTTATTTGACCCGAATCTAATGACAACTTGGCGTGATAAAGGGAAAGTGTTTAGAGGTACTAATATTGAGCGAATGGCTACAGGTCGAGCTCCGGTTGGTTATGATGGAAATGCGGTAAATTTACATCATATGTTACAAACCCAAAACGGTCCTATTGCCGAAGTAAGCCAAACTTTCCATAAAGCTAATCATGGCATAATTCATATAATTCCGAATACAATACCATCTGGCATTAATAGAGCTGAATTTAATGCTTGGCGGGAACAGTATTGGATGTATAGAGCGAGTGGATATCTATGAACAGAAATAAATTAGTAGATTTTATTAAAAAACATGAAGATATTGCTAACTTTGGATCTTCGGATGATGCACCCGCATCTGAATGGATAAATAAGGCGGAGCAAGCACTTGGTGTTACCTTGCCAGATAATTACAAATGGTTTCTAAGTGAATTTGGGGGTGGGGAAATATGTGGGGAAGAAATATATAGTATTTATGGTGTGCCATTTAATGAAGCAGTCGGTGGAGACTTGGTTTATCAGAATACCATTGCTAATAATAATATTCTCTTGGGGAAGATAGTTTTATCTAATACTGATTTTGGTGAAGAGTTTTACTTTAAAATTAACGACTTTGATAAAGTATATATTGCTATAGGGAATAGGGAAGAACTATATGCGGAAGATTTTATTGAATACCTGCACAAAAGATTAATATCATATTTTTAAATAAAGCCGGAAGCGAGAGCCTGTCCACGATTCTGTGTAATCGCCATCTCATTTAAAGGTGATCG
>NZ_KZ819115.1:0-10234 GCF_003115855.1 Brenneria corticis | reverse complement strand
GAAAGAAACCTCGCTTAAGGCAGTGTCCACCGTCGCTGGGCAAGATCAACATTCGTTTAACCATGAGCCGCAGCGTATTGATGAGATTGATATCATGGAGTTTGATGATGACTTTCTGGCGCAGCTAACTTGGTTCTGGCATTTGGCTGTGGGGGAAATAATTCATTTAATATTCCTTACTACAATAAAGTGGTTCCTCTCCCTGATTTCTCAATATATAAGATGGAAAATCAGTGATTTCAATATCTCCGTAACGTTGATGTATTGCGCCAGAAGCGAATCGTTTGCGAAAACCGTCGGCAACAGCCTCTTCAGATGCACGGTTGCCGGGCATTGACACTTTCAGGCTAGCAGGATCGATAATCATACGACGACTGTTCCCCTCATCGGTTGTATCCACATGGTAACTGACAGTAAGTGTGGAGGATTTTGTCTTATGTGGTATCCACGCTACGCTGATATCATGAGATGAGTGATTTCCTTGCTTGCTTATGACTTTTCCTCGCAGCACCATTTCCATAGAAAGAAGATTTTTCCCGTCTCCTTCAAGCTGAGCCCGACATACAACCGAGCTGCCACTGGGATAGGCTTCATCAAGCCGTCGCATTTCTTCGGGGGTGGCAGCTCTGGTATTTATTGTGTTGAACAACAGTAAACCGACCACTGTAGACCAGAGAACGCGATACCTTGTCATTATCATTGCTTTCCTTGGTGTTGAAGTTACCTAAATTTTATCCGTCCACGCCTCTGATACATCAGGTAAAAGACGGTTTGAATCAGTTTCCCAATGCTGTTTCTGACGTATTATTCGTGCTCGGAAACATGTAAGGCAGCAAGATTACGTATCCTATCAAAAGGATAACGCTTTCATATCAAAGGAGCTAGCCTCTACATAACGGGTGATTTTAAATTATGAAGCAATTTTATTTGTTCAATTAGCTTGTGTGTTTACTTATAACAGATTGAAAAACCAGCTTGTAATAGATGCTCTGGAGATAGCGATAAAACAGCGCCAACCGCCAAGGTCGGTAGGCGCGCGAAATCAATACGCCAGCGTCGGTATCGCGATACATTGAAAAATAAAGTTCAACTGAGCTGAAGAAAGTAGATCAACTGACAAACCACACTTTCTTGAGCGAAAAGATCCTGTATCCGGCTATCTATTTTTCGTCGGAGAGGGGCTTGTTCCTATACGGCGAAGTTTTCGAACGTGGGTGATAAAGGTTCTGCGTGAAGAAGGGTTTATACCTGAACTGTGATTTAAATATCTCTGTTTCCGTGCTGGGACAGATATTTAACCGTATCCGCCCAACGCCATATGAAGCCCTTCACCTTGCGAAGGTACTGATAGCACAGGCCAAACCCCCAGTTTCGCTGGCTGTCGGTAAAGCGTGATTTATGAGCTTCTCTGCCCTTCGGGTCATAGCGAATCTCCTGTGTTCAAATTACGAGAAAATTCTATTTATGAACACTCTGCTTTTCGGAGGGGTTACCGTCACGCGACTCGAAATATTTAGAGTATAGGAAAGCTACTCGACTGCAATATCATTATTTTTATCTTCCTGGTAAAATAATTAAAAATTATATAATTAAGGTGTTAATTGTTTTTATGGTTAATGCTGTGTGTAATATGTTGACTTTTTGTATTTTGATTGATAATTTTAAGTCCTATTAAATACTAGTGGTTATATATTATGTAGAGCTGGAGTTAACTATTTTTATACAATTTATACTTCAAGTTGCAGGTGTGTTTGCTTTCCACGCTCACCCCAGTCACTATACTGGAGTAATCTCCAGGGGATTTACTGCGTTGCCGCTTTCCTGCAACTCGAATTATTTTTTGTATATGTGGTTATTTTGACCAGATAAAGAAAAAAGCTCAAAAAACACTCTCTACATATATGATTTTCGATTGATTAAAGGCTATTGGTATGGTCTATTTATCAAGATCTATTAACCGTTTTTATCAAACTGGGGACTGCCCCGATATCTAGTATGGCTAAAGATAATTATATTTACTCTCTATGAAGTAGTTAATTATTTAATCATTGAGCAATGTTGGTAATAGGGATTGGATATGAATGGCGAGATCTGTTTGTTTATAAAAAGAAAGTTGAAATGCGTTGGGAATGTATGGTTTTCATATTTTATGATGAGCAAAACTTCTACAAGCCAACCTTATATTATTTCGAATTATCCAGAGGCGTGGATGGATGAGTACCTAAGAAAAGAGATGTTTTTGAGCGACCCGATAATTTCTGCTTCATTGACGCGTATTACGCCGTTCTCTTGGGATGATAACGATATTGTTACGTTCAGGGTCAAGAATCAGGATGTTTTTGTTTCTTCCGTACAGCACAATATTAGTACGGGTTATACTTTTGTTTTGCACGATCATGATAATAACGTGGCGACGTTGAGTATAGCGAATCATTTGGACGAAACAAACTTTGAAAAATGTATGAAAAATCATGAAAATGATTTACAAATGCTGCTAGTGAACGTGCATGAAAAAGTGATGGCCTACCAGCGAGTCGTTAAAGATAAAGCTAAACTACCCGATAACGCCAGAAATACCTTGCTGTCTCCGCGTGAAACTGAAGTGCTTTCCCTGGTCAGTAGTGGACGAACTTACAAAGAAGTCTCCCACATTTTGGGTATTAGTGAAGTCACAGTTAAATTCCACATTAATAATTCAGTTAGAAAACTGGATGTTATCAATTCCCGTCATGCTATAACCAAAGCACTTGAATTAAATCTTTTCACTTCCCCTTGTAAAACCATGATGATAAAACATATGGAATCCCGATAATTATCTTTTCAAAATAGTATATATGGCACCGACTGATATAATTGACGCCCCTTTGCGACGTAATCGGTATTGGATGTCTGGTGATTCTATGGCCTATAACAAAAAGGTATCTCGTCAGAATTCTCTAGACACCATACGGCCCCGGGATTTTAACTGCCATGAAGGTCTTGCTCCACTTCTCATGTCTGGGTTCAAACATTGAACTCTATGGGATGTAACGTGAGACCTATTTCTGCACAATACTTGAAAACATTTGTCCGGAACCAGAAGAATGACGCCAATATTGACGGATGCTGTAGATTCAGCATAAACAAGGCCTTTGCTATGAATTAGCAATGATGTTGAGTTTAAAATACGCACAACCGAGTTTGCAGGCGCCGATGAAAGAACAGCTACCTTCAGGACATACTGACAACTATGCTGACAGAGGGTGTTACCTATCTAAAAGAATAGTATCTCCCTATCTAAAAGAAAGCGAGTGAGCTGAACTTTTACATGGTTAATATTTTTATTTATCTTCTTTATGATATGTGAAGAATTTAAACATTATTTCTTCTCATGTCGTTATTAAGGTAAGGTTATTACTATGAGTAATGGTTTTTGCATTATTTATAAAGGTTTTGATGCCGATATAAATAATATTCAACGCCGCTTTAGCGGAAAAGGAGAAGTATTATGTAATGGCTATCTTTTTATCGAACAGAATAGTCATTATCAGAAATGCGATACAGAAAAAGGGACGGCCTATCTGATAGGCAAGCTGTATAACCGGGAGTTTCTGACCGGATTGGCTGGGATATGGGATGGTGAAGCCTATCTTTCTAACGATGCCGAGCTGCTGGCGTTGCTGTTTACTCGCTTGGGAGAGAACGCACTAGCGTTGGCCGAGGGAGACTTCTGCTTTTTCATCGACGAACCGAGAGGCAAACTAACGGTTATCACCGAGTCTCGCGGTTTCTCACCCGTTCATGTGGTGCAAGCGAAGAAAACCTGGATTACCAATAGCCTGAAGCTGGTTACTGCGGCTGAAGGCGAAGATGCGCTGCTGTTCGAAAACGAAGCGCTGGTTTGCCAGTCGCTGACGCGTGCGGATAATTACACGCCGGTGAAAAATGCGCAGCGCTTGAAGCCGGGCGCGGTACATATTCTTACGCGCGATAGCGAAGGTTATCCTTTCGTTGAGAGTCGTGTGCTTACCGAACCTGCTGGTAATCAACTATTAGCTCTGCCGCGCGAACCGCTGTTAGTGCTGATTGAGCGTTATCTGAACGCCCCTCTTGGGGATTTGGCTCAACGCTTTGATACGGTCGGTATTCCGCTTTCTGGCGGGCTGGACTCCAGTCTGGTAACCGCGCTCGCCAGCCGCCATTTCAAACAGTTGAATACGTATTCGATTGGTACGGAACTCAGTAATGAGTTTGAGTTTTCTCAGCAGGTAGCCGATGCACTTGGTACGTGCCATCAGGTGCGAATCCTGTCCGAAACCGATGTCATCAATGGCATCGTCGAATCCATCTACTACAACGAAATATTCGACGGCTTATCGGCTGAAATCCAATCGGGACTGTTTAATGTGTACCGGCAGGCGGAAGGGCAAGTGTCATGCATGCTTACTGGCTACGGCTCCGATTTGCTGTTTGGCGGCATATTGAAACCGGGGGCACATTACGAGAACCCGAATCAGCTTCTCGCCGAGCAAGTATACCGCACACGCTGGACGGGGGAGTTTTCCACCCTGGGGGCCTCCCATTACGGCATCGATATTCGCCATCCCTTTTGGACGCACGCGCTGATTACGCTGTGCCATTCGCTGCATCCTGATTACAAAATTTACGATAACGAGGTCAAAAACGTCCTGCGCGAATACGCCGATTCGCTCCGACTGCTGCCTAAAGATATCGTCTGGCGCAAGAAAATTGGTATTCACGAAGGTTCTTCAGTCAATCAGGCATTCGCCAATGTACTCGGCTCAACGGTTGATAATTACCAGACCAAAAGCCGCTTTACCTACCGCGTTTACCAGGCCTTCCTGCGCGGACGACTCTCGATTGATGATGTCATGCCATCTCAGCTTAAAGAATTGATTAAAAAGGACTAACTATGGTTTTGGAAGAGAATGCCGATGGGGTTCGGATTATTACGCTGAATCATCCGAATAAACATAATCCCTTCAGTCGCTCGTTGGAGAATAGTGTGAAAGATGCGCTGGCACGAGCCAATGCCGACGACGGCGTACATGCTGTGGTGGTCTACGGCGGTGCGGAGCGTTCATTCTCCGTCGGCGGGGATTTCAACGAGGTGAAGCAACTATCACGTAGTGAAGATATTGAAGAGTGGATCGACCGAGTTATCGATTTGTATCAGGCCGTACTGAATGTGAATAAACCTACTCTCGCGGCGGTAGACGGATATGCGATCGGCATGGGATTTCAGTTCGCACTGATGTTCGACCAGCGACTGATGGCGTCGACGGCCTGTTTTTCCATGCCGGAGCTTAAGCATGGCATCGGATGTTCGGTTGGTGCGGCAATATTGGGATTCACCCACGGATTCAATACGATGCAGGAGATCATTTATCAGTGTCAATCGCTTGATGCGGCACGTTGTATGGATTACCACCTGGTTAATCAGATGGTGGATAGCACAGCACTGCTGGATGCCGCTATTACACAGGCGCACGTCATGGCGGGCTACCCAGTTTCCGCATTTATCAATACAAAACGGGCGGTAAACAAGCCTTTCATTCACCTGTTAGAGCAAACCCGCGATGCTTCCAAGTCTGTACATAAGGCAGCATTTCAGGCGCGCGACGCACAGGGTCATTTTAAAAATGTTCTTGGCAAGAAATATTAAGGATAAGGAAGAAAATGAGCGAAACAGTGAGATTCAATCCGATTATGGCCTCCGGCTTCGGTGCATATATCGATCACAGGGAGTTTCTAGAAGCGAAAACAGAAACGATTAAAAACCTGCTTATGCGTCAAGGCTTTGTCGTTGTGAAAAAACTCGATATTGATGCCGATACGTTCCGCGATATTTACTCGGCGTACGGCACGGTCGTTGAGTATGCCGATGAAAAAATCGGGGTGGGTTTCGGCTATCGCGACACATTGAAGCTGGAAGGTGAGAAAGGAAAAATAGTAACCGGGCGTGGTCAACTGCCTTTCCATGCCGACGGAGGCCTGCTGCTGTCACAGGTGGATCAGGTTTTCCTGTATGCTGCCGAGATCAAAAACGTCAAGTTCCGTGGCGCTACCACTGTGTGCGATCACGCGCTGGCCTGTCAGGAAATGCCTGCTCATTTGCTGCGCGTACTCGAGGAAGAAACCTTTGAAGTTCGTGTGCTGGAGCGGGGCTACTATGTTGACGTCTCCCCAGATGGCTGGTTCAAAGTACCGGTCTTCACCGACCTGGGGTGGGTCAGAAAGATGTTGATTTATTTCCCATTTGATAATGGACAGCCAGCCAGTTGGGAGCCACGGATTGTTGGTTTCACCGAACATGAAACCCGTACCTTTTTCCAGGAGCTTGGGGCATTTTTAAAACAGCAACGCTATTACTACAAGCATTTCTGGGAAGATGGCGATCTTCTGATTATGGATAACCGTCGTGTCATTCACGAGCGTGAAGAGTTTGACGACGACAACATCGTACGTCGTTTGTATCGCGGGCAAACCGCTGATCTCTAATCCTCATGATACCGGCGCGTAAACGCGCCGGATTGCTATGGAACTGGAACCATCATGCATAACGATCTTTACGCTATCTACAGTCGTTACACATCAGGTACGTTGTTTTTCAAATATTGTGCGACAGCGATTCTGACGCATAGGCTGACGCGCCGACTGTCGCTTTTTACGCTGAAAAAATGCCTCGCACGGCCGCACGGACGTCTTTTTTCTCGGGTTAACAGCATCTACTTTGGCGGTGAAACGCTAGAGGATGTACGCAGCACAGCAACCTTTCTGGCGCGTGCCGGGATTGCCAGCGTGCTGGATTATGCCGTTGAGGGGGAGAATGACGAAGCGCAGTTTGATAACGCGATGGAGAATACGCTACGCCTTATTGAAATGTCTCAACAAACCGATACTCTTCCTTTTGTCGTGATCAAGCCATCATCATTGGGCAGTGTGTCAGTGTATGCACGCCAGAGCGAAGGATTAGCGCTGGATGAAACTTCTACTCAGGCATGGTCGTGCATCGTGGCACGTTTCTCACACCTATTCGACTATGCTCGTTCTCATGGCGTGCGCGTCATGGTTGACGCCGAGCAAACGGAGATTCAGCCAGCAGTCGACCGTCTGGTACTGGAAATGATGCGCGAGTTCAACCGTGATAGTGCGGTAATAACGCTGACGCTACAATTCTATTTGAAGGATCAACTGCGTTTCCTAGATGAATGTTACCAGAGAGCCTGTCAGTATGACTTTATATTTGGGGTTAAAGTTGTGCGTGGCGCCTATCTGGAAGAAGAGAAAAGAGTGAACGGCGGTGAGCGCTGTTTCTCTACCAAGCAGGAAACGGATTACAGTTATAACGCTGCGGTGGACTATATCGCGCAGCGTCTGGATCGCATCGCGCCGTTTTTTGCCACGCATAACGAGGACAGTCTTGCGCTGATTATGAAGAGCGAGCCGTTGCGCACGGCACGCACCTGGGTGGGGCAGCTTTACGGACTGGGCGATCATATTACTTATTCACTATTGCAAACCGGCTTTCGTGTATGCAAATACCTGCCTTATGGCCCGCTCGACAAGTCGTTGCCGTATTTACTCCGCCGGATTGAAGAGAACGCGGTTGCCTCGGCAACATTTAAAAAGGAAAATAAACTCTTGCAGAAGGAGTTACTGCGTCGTTTGGCGGGGGGAATGTAATGTCAGAATTTAAGTGTCGTATTCGTAATACCGCCATCGACTTTACGGTTTCGGAGAATAAAAGCGTGCTCAGTGCCGCTTATGAGGCCGGCGTCAAACTGCCTTATCGCTGTGCCGCCGGATCCTGCGGTGTGTGCAAAGTACGTCTGACGTCCGGTCGCGTCAGAATGGACCATTCTGGTGGGATCTCTCGTCACAATATTGCTGATGGCTACATTCTGCCTTGCTGCTCAGTGCCGCTCTCTAACCTCGAAATTGAACTTGTATCGTCATGTTGAAGACTCGTTTTATCGTTGGACTATGCTGTACCTTTCCCTTTTTAACCGCGCAAGGGGCGATCTCGTTCCCCGATGAGGTTATCGTTAACGGCGGCAATTTCTACGTTGGCCCCATCTTCGGGCCGGGAGACTATGCCGCCCATCCCAATACCGCCATTGCGTCTTTCGCCATGATGAAAACGGAAGTCACCTATCAGCAGTATCATGCACTGCAAGAATGGGCGGAAGAGCGGGGCTATCAACACAGCGGTGGCTGCAATGGCGCGACCTTTGAGGATTGCCTGCCACCCGAGCAGGACGACGGGCGGCATCCGGTCACCAACGTTTCATGGTGGGACGCAGTGATTTTCGCCAATGCGCTCAGTGAGCGGCAACGGCTGCAACCCTACTACCTCACGGCCGATGGCGAGACGTTGAAGCGGGCGCCGGAGGATGATAACGACAAGGCCATACGTGGCAACCCGCAGTCTTCCGGTTACCGTTTGCCGACGCTTGCAGAATGGCAAATGGCGGCCAGGGGCGGGAAAAAGGGGTTGGCGAACGCTACCTACGGCTATCGCTACGCTGGCAGCGACCAGCCTGAGAACGTCGCGCATTTCCCCGCGAACACGCAGTCATTCGGCACGTTGCCAGTGGCGTCGAAGCAGCCAAACTTATTGGGCCTTTACGACATGAGCGGGAATGTTTCTGAGTGGTTGAGCGAGTCCTATGCGGTGGAGGGCGGTAAAACCATGTACTACTTTTGTGGCGGCAGCTATCTGGAACGGACGAACAGTCTAGCAAGCTGCGATCTGCATACGCCCGGTTTTTTCATGTCAGATATTGGTTTTCGACTGGTAAGGACGCTTGATGATAAATAAATTCGTAGGGGGAGTGGTGCTCTGTGCCATGAGCGGCACTGCCGCCGCGCTCTCACCCGTGGCGTTAAAAGACGGCATCAATCGGCTGGATCTTAATCGGGATGGAGGGAACGACTATGTCGTCGTCGCCCAGTTTGACAATAATACCTCGCATCCCAATCTCGGTCTGACTTTCTTTATAAAACGCCCGGACGGCATGCACAGTATCATGCCGGTTGCCAACAGTAATACGTTTACCTGGTTCGACTATCGGCTATCTGCCGCGGCGGATTTTTTGGTGCAGGATAATCGACTGTTCCTGTCGGCAAAGCGTTATTTTCTGGTGACGGCAAGGAAGCAGGGGGAAAACGTATTTGATCCTGCTAAAGTCATTTTGACGATTTATAGCTTTACAGAGTCTCGGAACGATCCTGGCGTACCGCTGTATGAATGGTCAGAGCGGAAGCGCGTGGTGACACAGAATACCTACCAGTCAGTCGATGAGGCCTACAAGGAAGTGAATGAGGCCATGCTGGCAAAATGAAAACGTTCTTATTGATCGCATTCGGGTTGCTGTTACCCCTCGAGGCGTTGGCCCAACTTAGCGAGCAGGATTACCAACAACGGGTGCAGGATTTTTTTGATGCGGAGCCACCGTTGTGTCTGGGCGAGAAACAGTGGCCGGTGCGTAGCCCTAAAGGTGACGCGCCTTGGAATAGTGGACGTTTGCAAGCGCTGGTGGACGCCGGGCTGGCACACGCGACGTCGGAAGGCACAGACAGGGTATATCGTTTATCGCCCGTGGGCGATAAGAACTGGCGCCAATATGGCGATCTCTGTTACGGCAGGATGCAGGTGAACGGTATCGAGAAAATCGATCGCGTAAATCAGGAACTGACGATTGTGTACTTCACTTATCGCCTAACGCCATTGGAGAGCTGGGCGCATAATCGTTCGTTACGTTTTGCCTTCAGTGAGTTGGATAATCTTGTTGGCGGAGTGGGAACAACGCGTTATTCGGCCACGATTCGTGAGACGCTGGGTGGTGCGGCGAAATTGCAGGACTACCCAGTACCCGTTGAGCTGGATTATTGACGATGCGTAAAGGGTGAACTTCAGGCCAACCGTTTTTCGATCAATTTTCCGGATACTCAGGGATAAATCAAAACGAATTGGAAAATATTTTTATGCTAACTTTTTGAATTAAAACAACATATGTATTCATAAATAGGCATAAAAAAGGAAAGGTGCCCGGACTCGGACAAAAGCGCCGGGAGCGTTTTTGCATGGCGCGTAAGCGCCAGCCCCAAAGGGGCGAGTAATTGAACGGAGTTCGATGGAGAGTCCTTACCCCGGAAAGCAAAAAACCAGCCATCAGGCTGGTTTCAGACTGATGACAAAGTCCTGGCCTCTCAGCCAGGACTTTGATCT
>NZ_KZ819114.1:0-10863 GCF_003115855.1 Brenneria corticis | reverse complement strand
TAGATCAAAGTCCTGGCTGAGAGGCCAGGACTTTGTCATCAGTCTGAAATCCACGCAACCGCGTGGATTTTAATGTTGTTACGAGAATACCCAACTTCACTGAGTTCTTATGAAATAACGGAACCAAATCAGACGTTAAACAAAAAGTTCATCACGTCGCCGTCTTTTACTATGTACTCTTTACCTTCCGAGCGCATTTTCCCGGCTTCTTTAGCGCCTTGCTCGCCTTTATAGGTAATGAAGTCTTCATAGGAGATGGTCTGGGCGCGAATAAAGCCTTTTTCAAAGTCGGTGTGAATTTTACCCGCCGCCTGCGGGGCGGTGGCGCCGACGGGGATGGTCCAGGCGCGGACTTCCTTCACCCCGGCGGTAAAATAGGTTTGCAGATTCAGCAGTTCATAACCGGCGCGGATAACGCGGTTCAGGCCCGGTTCGGTCAGCCCCAGCTCAGCCATAAACTCCTCGCGATCGGCGTCGTCCAATTCAGCGATGTCCGACTCTACCGCGGCGCACACGGCCACCACGACGGAACCTTCGCTCGCCGCGATTTCACGGACTTTGTCGAGATAGGGGTTATTTTCGAAGCCGTCTTCGTTAACGTTGGCGATATACATGGTCGGCTTGAGCGTCAGAAAGCTCAGGTAGCGGATGGCCGCTTTGTCTTCTTCGGACAGATCCAGCGAGCGCAGCATGCCGGCGTTTTCCAGCTGCGGCAGGCATTTCTCCAATGCCGCCAGTTCGGCCTTGGCGTCTTTATCGCCGCCTTTGGCTTTCTTCTGTACGCGATGGATGGCGCGCTCGCAGGTATCGAGGTCGGACAGCGCCAGTTCGGTGTTGATGACGTCAATATCGTCCGCCGGATCAACTTTATTATTCACGTGGATGATGTTGTCGTTTTCGAAACAGCGCACCACGTGGCCGATGGCTTCCGTTTCGCGGATGTTGGTCAGAAACTGGTTACCCAGGCCTTCCCCTTTGGAGGCGCCTTTCACCAGCCCGGCGATATCGACAAATTCCATGGTGGTGGGAAGAATACGCTGCGGCTTGACGATTTCCGCCAGCTTGTCCAGACGCGGATCGGGCATCGGCACCACACCGGTATTCGGCTCAATGGTACAAAACGGGAAGTTGGCCGCTTCGATACCGGCTTTGGTCAACGCATTGAACAGAGTGGATTTACCGACGTTAGGCAGCCCAACGATACCGCATTTGAATCCCATGTTTATATCACCTTAAATTACTTATTAATCAGATGATTAGTTAAAATCATCTGTGAGAATGAAAATCTTCCGGCCGATTATACACGGAATGTCGATTTATCTCGATCCGCATCAGCCGGCGAGTTATGCCGCCTTGAAAGCGTGCAGCCGGTTCATCGCCTTGACCATATCCTCTTTGAGCAGGATCTCGGTGCAGCGTACCGCCTCGTCAATCGCCTTATCTATCAAGGCCAGCTCGCTTGACGGCGGTTTACCCAGCACAAATCCGGTGACCTTGTTTTTATCGCCGGGGTGGCCGATGCCGATACGCAGCCGATGAAACTCTGGGTTATTGCCCAGTTTGCTGATGATGTCTTTCAGACCGTTGTGACCGCCGTGGCCGCCGCCCAGTTTGAGTTTGGCAACCCCCGGCAATAAGTCCAGTTCGTCGTGTGCGACCAGAATTTCAGCGGGCTGAATACGGTAAAACGTCGCCATCGCCGCCACCGCTTTGCCGCTCAGATTCATAAAGGTGGTGGGGACCAACAGGCGAATGTCGTGCCCGGCCAGCGTCAGGCGCGAGGTATAGCCAAAAAATTTGCTCTCTTCCTTCAGCGGCTGGCGCTGGGCCTCGGCCAGGCGGTCCACGTACCAGGCTCCGGCATTATGGCGGGTTGCCGCATATTCGGCGCCGGGGTTGGCCAGGCCGACGATTAACTTGATGCTGCTCACGATAAGTTTCCAGATTGGGCGTTTCAAGCGCTTAACGCCACGTGATGTACATAAGTGACGGTAGAAGTGCGCTAGTTTACACACAGGGCAGGTTGATCGCCAAATGTGTGCGGGGAATTCCTCGTCGGCGCTATTGATTACCCATAGTGACTATTTCAATAGTTGTATATTTAGTTGTTAATTCGTAAAAAAATATTAATTTGTTGCATTCATCTGTGATCGTTCGCGCAAATGCAATTGCCTCATTGGCTATAATTACATCAAAGCAGGGATGGATTGCTGTAACCACTTCATTCATCCGCCGATGTTTATCTGGAGGTGACAGATGAAACGTAAAAACGCAATCACGATTGGCAACGGTTTGATGGGGCTCGGTATGGTGCTGATGGTTGGCGGTATCGCCTATTGCATTATTAGCCAGTTCGCCAAACTGAACCTACCGCAGTTTATCGCCTATCTGGATTTGATCACCATTTTTGCCGGCGCCATCTCCTGGCTGGCCGGTGCGCGTATCAGCGGCCGTGAAAAAGTGGCCGATCGCTATTGGTGGGTAAAACATTTTGATAAACGCTGTCAGCGCCAGCGCCATTCATAGATCGCGATGGTAAAAACTGCACCCTTACTTATCGCCTTTCAGGGTGCAGTTTGTGTTGTTAATCATCAGTAACCGGATGCCCGGTTAAAAACGATTAATGCTCAAACATGGCGGAAATGGATTCTTCGTTGCTGATACGGCGAATCGCTTCGGCCAGCATTCCCGAGAGGGTCAGGGTGCGGACGTTCGGCAGCGATTTGATTTTGTCCGTCAGCGGGATGGTATCGCAGACAATCACTTCATCAATAACCGAATTTTTAATGTTGTCGTAGGCATTCCCCGAGAAGATCGGATGCGTCGCATAGGCAAACACGCGTTTGGCGCCGCGTTCCTTTAACGCCTCGGCCGCCTTGCACAGCGTACCGCCGGTATCGATCATATCGTCAACCAACACGCAGTCGCGGCCGGCAACGTCGCCGATGATATGCATCACCTGGGACACGTTGGCGCGCGGGCGGCGTTTATCGATAATCGCCATATCGGTATCATTCAACAGTTTGGCAATGGCGCGGGCGCGTACCACCCCGCCGATATCCGGAGAGACCACTATCGGATTCTCCAGCTCCTGTTGCAGCATATCTTCCAGCAGGATCGGACTGCCGAAAACGTTATCAACCGGAACGTCAAAAAAGCCCTGAATCTGTTCTGCATGCAGATCCACCGTTAATACGCGGTCAACGCCCACGCTGGAAAGAAAATCAGCCACCACTTTGGCGGTGATCGGCACACGGGCGGAGCGCACCCGACGGTCCTGACGTGCATAGCCGAAGTAAGGAATAACGGCGGTGATACGCCCCGCGGAAGCGCGGCGCAGCGCATCGACCATAACAACCAGTTCCATCAGGTTGTCGTTGGTGGGTGCACAGGTGGACTGGATGATGAATATATCACCACCGCGTACATTTTCATTGATTTGCACGCTGACTTCACCATCGCTAAAACGACCGACGGCGGCGTCGCCAAGGCTAGTGTACAAACGGTTGGCAATACGTTGTGCTAGTTCCGGGATGGCGTTACCAGCAAAAAGCTTCATATCAGGCACGAGAAGAACCTCAGGCTTGCGTCCAGAGAAATATTGTGCCCGCTATGATATCCGCAAGCGGGGAGCAACAACAGACACAATATGCATACGGGTGTATGAATTAAGTTTGATAGCACATAACCGAAAGCCGGCTATTTAATATCAATACCTAACATTGCCCGGAAAGCGCGCTTTGCAGCGGTGAAACGTTAACGCCCCGCGCCACAAAACCATTCAACCATTCCGGGGCCTGGTCAAGCACCTGACGGGCTTCGGGCTCGGTGTCGAACTCGGCAAACACACAAGCTCCCGTTCCGGTCAGGCGCGCCGGGGCGTATTCTAACAGCCATGAAAGTAGCTGTTCAACCTCACGAAAACGTTTTCTTGCGATACTCTCACAATCATTGACGAAGGTCTGCTTTAATAACGATTCCAACGATCGCACCGGAGAATTTCGCTTTAGCTGGGGATCGCCGAATATCAGCGGAGTGGCGATACTGACTCCCGGATGGGCCACCAGATACCATTTCTCCGGCGGGTGAGCGGGGGTCAGCTTCTCGCCGACGCCCTCGGCAAACGCGGCATGGCCGTGAATAAACACCGGAACGTCGGCGCCAAGCCGCAGGCCGAGGTCCGCCAGCGCCTCGACATCCAGGCGGCATTGCCACAGATGATTCAGCGCCACCAGCACGGTGGCCGCATTGGATGAACCGCCGCCCAGACCGCCGCCCATCGGCAGCCGTTTATCGATGCTGATATCCGCGCCAAAGCTATCCGGGCGGATGCCGCGGCTGATGCAATGCTGTTGCAGCAGCCGCGCCGCGCGAATAATCAGGTTCTGTTCGTTATCGACGCCGTCCAGCGGCGTAAGCAGCCGCAGGCGCTCGTCCCGACGGGGGACGATGGTCAGCGTGTCGCCGTAGTCCAAAAACTGGAACAGGGTTTGCAGCAGGTGATAGCCGTCGGCGCGCCGTCCGGTAATGTAAAGAAACAGGTTCAGTTTGGCGGGCGAGGGCCATTTCTCAATCGGGGTGGGGCGCATGGGCTATTTTACCGTCCAGTTATCCATTTTTAACTTGATGCGCTGCTCGCCCTGAGTGAGCTCAAGGCTTTCCGGCAGCGGCGGATTAACCTTATGGCTATAACTTTGATAGCTGACGGTCCAGTTTTGATTCCCCTGACGATAGGTCAGTTTATTAAGCAGATAGCCATCGTCGAGGGTGAAATCGCTCGCTTCCCCAGGCAACCCCAGAATCCACTGGCGCAGATTATTCAGCGGGATCGCCATTCCCGTCAGCTGGTGCACCATATCCTCGGCGTCTTTCCCCACGTAGCGTTTACCCTGATTGTCGGTAATCTGGATGCTGTCCGGTTGGGCGCTCAGCTCCAGCTCGGTGCTGCCAAGCGGGTTGGTCAGCAACAGTCGATAGCGCTGCGCCGATGATTCCTGCCAGAAAAAACGGGCATATAGTTTTTTGCTATCGGAGATATAGGCAAAGGAGCCGCGGGTCTGATATTGGCTCAGCTGCCGCACTTTTTGCTGGTGCTGCTGCCACTGCGGCGAGGTCGGACTTTTCCCCGGCGAGGTGGGCTGGTGAAGGCTACAGGCAACCAGCAGAAAACTGGCTAACGGCACAAGCCGCAGGCAACGGGCGGGATTTAATGGCATGTCGCTCAGATCCTATCAATCAGATTTAGTATCGCAAAACAGCCACGCTAACGGGCTTGCCGTTCAGCGTCAATGTTTGTCGTTTTTCAGCGTAAAGTATATACCCCGGATGGAGAACAACGCGCGCTGTCGCT
Source organism: Brenneria corticis (assembly GCF_003115855.1). GTDB lineage: Bacteria > Pseudomonadota > Gammaproteobacteria > Enterobacterales > Enterobacteriaceae > Brenneria > Brenneria corticis. The sequence goes on along the minus strand of NZ_KZ819114.1, from coordinate 5,513 downwards.
TTTCTTGCTTCCCGGCATCAAGTAGAATGCCATGGCAGACGAAACCCATACTAACATCGGTATTACTCAAGAATTGTCAATGACCCTGCTCGCGCTTGGTATTAATCATAAAACTGCTCCTGTCTCTTTGCGGGAACGCGTTGTATTCTCGCCGGATACCCTGGGGCAGGCGCTGAATAGCCTGCTGCAGCAACCGCTGGTGCAGGGTGGCGTGCTGCTGTCCACCTGCAACCGCACCGAGCTGTACCTCAGCGTTGAAGAGCAGGAAAACCAGCGTGAGCAACTGATTGACTGGCTGTGCGAATACCACCGACTGAATCGCGATGACTTCAGCGACAGCCTCTATTGGCATGAGGACAATGCGGCGGTCAGCCATTTGATGCGCGTCGCCAGCGGTCTGGATTCGCTGGTCCTGGGCGAGCCGCAGATCCTGGGGCAGGTGAAAAAAGCGTTTGCCGTATCGCAGCGCGGACAGTCGCTGTCCGGGGAGCTGGAGCGGTTATTCCAGAAATCATTTGCCGTGGCCAAACGGGTACGCACCGAAACGGATATCGGCGCCAGCGCGGTTTCCGTGGCGTTTGCGGCCTGTACGCTGGCGCGGCAGATTTTTGAGTCCCTCGCCGAGGTTAATGTTTTACTGGTTGGGGCGGGGGAAACCATCGAACTGGTTGCCCGTCACCTGCGCGAACATCAGGTGCATCGGATGGTGATCGCCAACCGCACCCGCGAACGCGCTCAGGCGTTGGCCACCGAGGTCGGCGCCGACGTTATCACCCTCGCGGAACTGGATGAGCAGCTTGCTTATGCCGATATTGTGATTAGCTCAACGGCCAGCACGTTGCCAATTATCGGGAAAGGGATGATGGAAAGGACGCTGAAAGCAAGACGCAATCAGCCTATGTTAATGGTGGATATTGCCGTCCCGCGCGATATCGAACCGGAAGTCGGCAAACTGCCTAACGTTTATCTCTACAGCGTGGATGATTTACACGCCATTATTCAGCATAATCTTGCCCAACGTAAAGCCGCCGCCATTCAGGCGGAATCGATCGTCCAGCAGGAAAGCGCCGACTTTATGGCCTGGCTGCGGGCGCAGTCCGCGGTCGAAACCATTCGTGATTACCGGGCCCAGGCGGATGAACTGCGTTCGGAAATGACCGCCAAGGCGCTTGCCGCCATTCAGCAGGGGAACGATGTCGAAACGGTCATTCAGGAATTGACGCATCGCTTAACCAATCGTTTAATCCATGCTCCCACCAAATCTCTGCAGCAGGCCGCTCGCGACGGCGACCTGGATCGGTTACAAATTTTACGTGACAGCCTTGGGCTGGACTAGCATTTATCTCTCTTAACAGGATTTAACAGCCCGCATGAAGCCTTCTATTGTTGCTAAACTGGAAGCGTTACAAGAACGCCATGAGGAAGTTCAGGCGTTGCTCGGCGAGTCGAGCGTGATCGCGGATATGGACCGTTTTCGCGCGTTGTCCCGCGAATACGCGCAGCTTACCGATATTACTCGCTGTTTCCGCCAATGGCAGCAGGTACAGGAAGACATACAAACCGCCGAAATGCTGCTGGATGACGCGGAAATGCGCGAAATGGCGCAGGAAGAGTTAAAACAGGCGAAATTGACCGGCGAAGATCTGGAACAGCAGCTTCAGCTGCTTCTGCTGCCGAAAGACCCCGACGATGAGCGCGGCTGTTTTCTTGAGGTGCGCGCCGGCACCGGCGGCGATGAAGCCGCCATTTTCGCCGGCGATCTGTTTCGCATGTATAGCCGTTATGCCGAAACCCGCCGCTGGCGGGTTGAAGTCATCAGCGCCAGCGACGGCGAGCATGGCGGCTATAAAGAGATCATCGCCAAGATTTCCGGCGATGGCGTATACGGCCAGCTCAAGTTCGAATCCGGCGGCCATCGCGTACAGCGCGTGCCGGCGACCGAGTCGCAGGGGCGCATTCACACATCGGCGTGCACCGTGGCCGTGATGCCGGAGATCCCGGAAGCCGAACTGCCGGAGATCAGCCCCGCCGATTTGCGTATCGATACGTTCCGTTCATCCGGAGCCGGCGGCCAGCACGTCAACACCACCGATTCCGCCATCCGCATTACCCACTTGCCGACGGGCATTGTGGTCGAATGTCAGGATGAGCGTTCCCAGCACAAGAACAAAGCGAAGGCGTTGTCGGTGCTGGGGGCGCGTATCCGCGCGGCGGAAATGCAGCGGCGCCAGCAGGAAGAGGCGTCCACGCGGCGTAACCTGCTGGGCAGCGGCGATCGGTCGGACCGTATCCGCACCTATAATTTCCCGCAGGGAAGGGTGACCGATCACCGAATCAACCTGACGCTCTACCGTCTGGATGAGGCGATGGAGGGCAAACTGGATATGCTGATTCAGCCGGTGGTCCAGGAATATCAGGCCGATCTGCTGGCTGCGCTTTCCGAGCAAGAGTAATGAACTATCAAACCTGGCTGGCCGCGGCCAGCGAGCGCCTGGCGGCGGGGGAAAGCCCGAAGCGGGACGCGGAAATATTGCTGAGCTTCGTCACCGGCAAAGGGCGCACCTTTCTGCTGGCGTTTGGCGAAACCCTGCTGACGGATGCCCAGCGCCGGCAGTTGGATGCCTTGCTGGCGCGGCGGATTAGCGGCGAACCGATCGCCTATCTGACCGGGGAGCGGGAGTTTTGGTCGCTGTCGCTCGCGGTATCGCCGGCCACGCTGATCCCCCGACCCGATACCGAGTGCCTGGTTGAACAGGCGTTGCGACGCCTGCCGTCCGAGCCGTCGAGCATACTGGATTTGGGCACCGGCACCGGGGCGATTGCGCTGGCTATTGCCAGCGAGCGCCCGGACTGCCGGGTGATCGGCGTGGATGCCCAGCCAGACGCCGTCGCGCTGGCCGGGCATAATGCCGCGCGGCTGGGCATTACCAATGTCCGTTTCCTACTGAGCGACTGGTTTTCGGCGCTGCCGCAACAGCGCTTCGCGCTTATCGTCGGTAATCCGCCTTATATTGATGCCGCAGATGACCATCTGTCGCAGGGCGATGTGCGTTTTGAACCAGCCAGCGCGTTAGTGGCGGCGGAAGAGGGGCTGGCGGACCTGCGTTTTATTATTGCCAACGCGCCCGGCCATTTACTGCCCGCAGGGTGGTTACTGCTGGAGCACGGCTGGCGGCAGGGAGCGGCCGTGTGCCGACTGCTGCGGGATAACGGTTTTGCACGGATAGAAACCCGTCAGGATTACGGCAATAACGATCGCGTCTCGCTGGGGCAATGGCCAAAAGCGGTAGATAAATAATTTTTCATAAGGAAAAACGCCTGTGGCACTTTTTTTAGGATTCGCCTATCTGCATATGGTGACCGTCGGCGCCAGCATTTTTTTGTTTGTGCTGCGCTTTTTCTGGCTATGCCGCCAGTCCGCCATGTTGCAGCAACGTTGGGTCAGGATACTGCCGCATATCAACGACAGCTTATTATTGCTTAGCGGCGTCGGTTTGATCTTTATTAGCCACGTTTATCCGTTTACCGCACAACAAAGCTGGCTGACGGAAAAACTGTTTGGCGTTATTATTTATATTCTCCTGGGCGCAGTTGCCCTGGGGAAACGCCCACGCAGTCAGAATGTGCGCTGGGTGGCGTTTATACTTGCCTTGGTATGCTTTTATCTGGTTATGCAGGTTTCGTTTACCAAGTTACCGTTGCTGATGGAATAACTATGAGTTCTATTGCTGATTTTGAATTCAACCGTTCACAGTTAAGTGAAGGTGTCGTATTAGTTTCACAGGCCATTCGCCGTGACTTCCCCGCCCTGGACGTGCGGAAAAATCTGCAACAGTTGGTTGACGATGCCCGCGCCGTTATCCCCGAGGATCTCGATCAGGATCTACAGCTGGAAAAACTCATAGAGCTTTTCTTTCATACCTGGGGGTTCGGCGGAGCCAGCGGCGTTTATCGGCTTTCCGACGTTTTATGGCTGGATAAGGTGCTGGAGTCCCGACAGGGCATGCCGGTTTCCCTCGGCGTTATTTTTCTGCATATCGCCCATGAGCTTGGGCTGCCGCTGATGCCGGTCATTTTCCCGACCCAGCTGATTCTGCGGGCGGACTGGCTGGATGAAGAGATGTGGCTGATCAACCCGTTAAACGGCGATACCCTGAGCGAGCACGTGCTGGATGTATGGCTGAAAGGCAATATCGGCCTTTCATCGGAGCTGTTGGATGAAGATCTGGACGAGGCGGAAAACGTGCTGATCGTACGTAAGATGCTGGATACGCTGAAAGTCGCCCTGATGGAAGAAAAGCAGATGGAACTGGCCCTGAGAGCCAGCGAAGCGGTATTGCAGTTTGATCCCGAAGACCCGTATGAAATCCGCGATCGCGGTCTGATCTATGCCCAGTTGGACTGCGACCATATCGCGCTGTCCGATCTTAACTATTTTGTCGAACAATGCCCGGAAGATCCGGTGAGTGAAATGATCAAAGTTCAAATTCACTCAATAGAGCAAAAACATATCGTTTTGCATTAACGCATCGTTAATTTACGCAATTTTGATTTATCCGATATTAAGGTAACTGCATGAAGAACAAAGTGGTCAAGATAGGGGATATCCCGGTAGCCAACGATCTGCCTTTCGTACTGTTCGGCGGTATGAACGTGCTTGAATCGCGCGATCTGGCGATGCGTATCTGCGAGCATTACGTGACGGTGACGCAGAGGCTGGGTATACCCTACGTGTTCAAGGCGTCATTTGACAAAGCCAACCGCTCCTCCATTCATTCCTACCGCGGGCCGGGCCAGGAAGAGGGGATGAAGATTTTTCAGGAGCTGAAACAGGCCTTTGGGGTAAAAATCATTACCGACGTCCATGAATCCAGTCAGGCGCAACCGGTGGCCGAGGTGGTGGATGTGATTCAGTTGCCTGCGTTTCTGGCCCGTCAGACCGACCTGGTTGAAGCCATGGCGAAAACCGGCGCGGTGATTAATGTGAAAAAACCCCAGTTCGTCAGCCCGGGGCAGATTGGCAATATCGTCGACAAATTTATCGAGGGCGGCAACGATCAGGTCATTCTGTGCGATCGCGGCAGCAACTTCGGCTACGATAATCTGGTGGTGGATATGCTGGGCTTTAACGTTATGAAGCAGGTATCCAACGGTTCGCCGGTGATTTTCGACGTCACTCACGCATTGCAGTGCCGCGACCCGTTTGGCGCGGCTTCGGGCGGACGCCGGGCGCAGGTGACCGAACTTGCCCGTGCGGGTATGGCGGTGGGTCTGGCGGGGCTGTTTATCGAGGCGCATCCCGATCCGGCCAACGCGAAATGCGACGGTCCTTCCGCATTGCCGCTGGATAAGCTGGAGCCTTTCCTGAAGCAGATCAAAGCCATTGACGATCTGGTGAAAAACTTCCCGGAACTGGATACCAGCAACTAAGCGATCGCCGTGCATAAAAAAAGCCCGCAACGCGGGCTCAGATTGCTGACGAACCCCACATTTTCCGTGGGGTTCTTGTTTTA
>NZ_KZ819113.1:0-12433 GCF_003115855.1 Brenneria corticis | reverse complement strand
CGTCGTCGCCGTTGCCCTGTCAGTGGAGGCGCATTATAGGGAGTTCTCGCCGGCTTACAAGGGCTAAATGCAAAAAAACAATCAAGCGCTTAAAAATAAGTCAAAAAGCCATTTTTGGCCGATTTGATGCGGAAAATAAGGGTTGTCGGTACTGAACAAATAAAAACGGGAGAAACAGCCGTTCTCTCCCGTTTTTTGATTTGTTACCCAGCGGCGTTATTGGCGGGCAACGATATTTTCACCATCAACGTCCAGCGTCACCGGCTTACCTGGGATTAATTTCCCGGAAAGGATCTGTTGAGCCAGCGGGTTTTCAATCAACTGCTGTATTGCCCTTTTAAGCGGACGGGCGCCATAAACCGGATCGAACCCAATTTCTCCCAGCCGTTCCAATGCCGCATCGGTTATTGTCACCTGATAACCGCGCTCTTCAAGGCGTTTATACAAACGCTGTAGCTGGATCTTGGCGATAGAGGCGATATGTTGCCTACCCAGCGGATGGAATACCACCACTTCATCGATACGGTTGATAAACTCAGGACGGAAGCTATGGCTAACAACCTCAAGCACCATCCCTCTCATCTCCGCATAGCTGCGCTCGCCAAAGCGTTCCTGAATCAGATCGGAACCCAGGTTCGAGGTCATAATCACCACCGTGTTGCGGAAATCGACCGTACGCCCCTGGCCGTCCGTCAGTCGCCCATCATCCAATACCTGCAGCAGAATGTTGAACACGTCCGGATGCGCCTTCTCGATCTCATCCAGCAGGATCACCGAATAAGGACGGCGACGCACGGCTTCCGTCAGGTAGCCGCCCTCTTCATAGCCTACATATCCCGGAGGGGCCCCCACTAAACGCGACACCGAATGCTTTTCCATAAACTCGGACATGTCGATACGAACCATCGCATCATCGCTGTCGAACAGGAAAGAGGCCAGCGTCTTACACAGTTCCGTTTTACCCACCCCGGTCGGCCCAAGGAACAGGAAAGAACCTATTGGGCGATTGGGATCGGACAAACCGGCGCGGCTGCGTCGGATAGAGTTCGCCACCGCTTCGACCGCTTCATCCTGTCCGATTACGCGCTGGTGCAACGCCTCCTCCATTCTTAACAGCTTTTCACGTTCGCTTTCCAACATTCTGGATACCGGAATACCGGTCCAGCGGGCAAGCACCTCGGCAATTTCAGCATCCGTAACGCGGTTACGCAACAGGTGCATGGTTTTACCTTCAAGCTGCGTGGCCGCCGCCAGCTGTTTTTCCAACTCGGGAATTTTACCGTATTGCAGCTCGGACATCTGCCCCAGATCGCCTTGCCGGCGTGCTTGCTCCAGCGAAATTTTCGCCTGCTCCAACGCCGCCTTAATATTCTGAGTGCCGGTAAGCGATGCCTTTTCCGCTTTCCACTCTTCTTCCAGCTTGGAGTACTCGCGCTCCTTCTCTTCAAGCTCGGAACTTAACAGCTCTAAACGTTTTTGGCTGGCTTCATCCGACTCTTTTTTCAGCGCCTGCTGTTCCAGCTTCAACTGAATGATACGTCGGTCCAGACGATCCAACGGCTCGGGCTTTGAGTCAATCTGGATACGAATACTGGAAGCCGCCTCATCAATCAGGTCGATCGCCTTGTCCGGCAACTTGCGGTCCGCAATATAACGATGGGACAGCGTGGCCGCGGCAACAATCGCCGGGTCGGTAATCTGCACATGGTGATGCAGCTCATAGCGCTCTTTAAGACCGCGTAAAATAGCAATGGTATCTTCTACCGTCGGCTCGGCAACGAACACCTTCTGGAAACGGCGCTCCAAAGCAGCGTCTTTCTCTATATATTGCCGATACTCATCCAGCGTGGTGGCGCCGACGCAGTGCAGTTCGCCGCGCGCCAAAGCGGGCTTGAGCATATTCCCGGCATCCATGGCGCCGTCGGCTTTCCCGGCGCCCACCATCGTATGAAGTTCATCGATAAACAGGATAACGTTCCCTTCCTGCTTGGATAAATCGGTCAGCACCCCTTTTAAACGCTCTTCAAACTCTCCGCGATATTTGGCGCCGGCGACCAGCGACCCCATATCCAGGGATAAAACGCGTTTGTTCTTTAAACCTTCCGGCACTTCGCCGTTAACAATACGCAGGGCCAGCCCTTCGACAATGGCGGTTTTACCCACACCCGGCTCACCGATTAATACCGGATTGTTTTTAGTTCGACGTTGTAATACCTGAATGGTACGGCGAATCTCCTCATCACGGCCAATAACCGGGTCAAGCTTGCCTTGTTCCGCACGCTCGGTCAGATCGATGGTATATTTTTTTAGCGCCTGCCGCTGATCCTCCGCGCCTTGATCGTTCACTTGTTCGCCCCCTCTTATCTGATCGATTGCTTTGGTAACGCTTTCCGGCGTTGCCCCTACACGTTTAAGCACGTCACTTAGCGAGCTGCGCGACTCCAGCGCCGCCAACACAAAAAGCTCCGAGGAAATGAAGGTGTCGCCACGTTTCTGCGCCAGTTTGTCGCAGACGTTTAATGTGCGAACCAACTCGCTGGACGGCTGAACATCGCCGCCGGTACCTTCGACCTGAGGTAAACGTGCTATTGCCTGATCGATTTCATTTTTCAGATGAGCGACATTGACGCCGGCCGCTGTCAATAGCGGGCCGACAGTACCGCCTTCCTGATTGAGTAAAGCGCTCATCAAATGAAGAGGTTCGATAAATTGATGGTCGCGCCCGAGAGCAAGAGATTGGGCATCGGCGAGAGCAAGTTGGAACTTGCTGGTAAGACGATCCAGACGCATAACACCTCCCATATACTGGTCAAAACTGCTACTGGAGATCAGATGAGGTCAACCCTCAAAATTTCAAGGTTATTTCGCCAGTAGTAATGGGATTAAAATGTTACTTGCCGTGGACCGCCTTAATTCAATAGGTTATATCAGCCAGATTAAACTTGCCATACGGCCCGTCACACCATCGCGCCGATAAGAGAAAAATTTTTGCCGATCGCTTACGGTGCAGTAGTCTCCGCCAAAAATTTGCGTCACGCCGGCTGCGCGTAAACGTAAACGCGCCAGCTGGTATATATCGGCCAGAAACTTATCGCCATTAGCCCTGAATGCTGACTCGGCCACGGCGTCATGCCGAATAAATGCTTCGCGAACCTCCTGACCGACCTCAAATGCATCCGGACCAATTGCCGGGCCGAGCCATGCCATAATCCGCGACGGTTTCGCACGGAAGCAGGAAAGCGTCTCTTCCAGTACGCCGGCGCACAGCCCGCGCCAGCCGGCATGCGCCGCGGCAACCTCATCGCCGGCGGCGGAACAAAACAGCACCGGCAAACAGTCGGCGGTCATCACGGCACAAACCCGCTCTTTCCCATCCGTATAAGCCGCGTCGCCGCGAACGGAAAGCGGCGCGGTACCGCCGATGCGAATCACATCCGTACCGTGAACCTGCTCCAGCCAATGCGGCATTGATGGCAAACCCGCTTCATCAACCAGCATCTGACGGTTCACCCTCACCTTTTCGGTATCATCACCGACATGGCTTCCCAGATTGAGCGCATCATACGGCGGCAAACTGACGCCGTCATAACGAGTGGTGCTACAGGCCCGGACATTCTCCGGCATCGGCCAGTCAGGATAAATTAGCATCGTTTCATCACCAGTTGAGTTGATCCTGGAACGCTTCGGTATCGGCTTTTAATGCATTGATAAGATCGACCATATCTTGCGGCAAGGGCGCATGCCACTCCATTTGTATCCCGCTGACGGGGTGATATAGCCGCAACATTGTGGCGTGCAGCGCCTGGCGATCAAAACCGCGCAGCGCCGTAATGAATTCGTCAGATGCGCCTTTCGGCGGGCGCGGACGGCCGCCGTATAGCGGGTCCCCCACCAACGGATGGTTTATATGCGACATATGTACGCGAATCTGGTGGGTGCGTCCCGTTTCCAGGCGCAGGCGCAGGCGCGTGTGCGCGCGGAAATGCTCCATAATCCGGTAGTGTGTGACCGCCGGTTTCCCCATCGGATGAACCGCCATATGCGTGCGTTTTGTCGCATGCCGGGCGATCGGCTCTTCTACCGAACCGCCGGCCGTCATATTGCCGATGGCGACGGCTTCATATTCGCGGGTGATTTCACGAGCTTGCAGCGACTCAACCAGGCGGGTCTGCGCCGGTACGGTTTTCGCCACCACCATCAGCCCGGTGGTGTCTTTATCCAGACGATGAACAATGCCCGCCCGCGGGACATCAACAATTTCGGGATAATAATGCAGCAACGCATTGAGCACGGTGCCATCGGGATTGCCGGCGCCGGGGTGAACGACCAAATCCCGCGGTTTGTTGATCACCAGAATATCCTGATCCTCATAGACGATATCCAGCGCGATATCCTGCGCTTCCCAGCGCGCCTCTTCCTCGATAATCGCATCAATCGCAATCGATTCGCCGCCCAGTACCTTCACTTTTGGCTTATTGCTGACATTGCCGTTAATCTGTACCCGGTTCTCGAGGATCCACTCTTTTATACGAGATCGTGAATAATCAGGGAACAATTCGGCCAAAGCCTGATCTAAACGTTGTCCGAGTTGAGATTCGGCCACCGTTGCGGTGAGTTGTACTTGTTGTGCCATAGTTGCAGCTTCTTCGTTAACGTTGGGTTTTCACGGCGACGCCGTTTAAAATAATGTACTATTGTCACTGGTCTAAATCGGGAGCTTAACGGACAGTCTCCCGGAATAACACTCTGAGGATAATCAAAACGTCATGACGCGTATGAAATATCTGGTGGCTGCCGCCACGTTGAGCCTGGCGCTGGCTGGCTGCTCCAGCAACTCCAAGGATGCGGTTCCTGACAGTCCGCCGTCCGAACTGTATGCAAATGCTCAACAAAAACTGCAGGACGGTAACTTTAGAGCCGCCATCACGCAGTTGGAAGCGCTGGACAACCGCTATCCATTCGGTCCTTATTCTCAGCAGGTACAGCTGGACTTGATTTACGCCTACTATAAATCCGCCGAACTGCCGTTAGCCCAGGCCTCCATCGATCGTTTCCTGCGCTTAAACCCCACTCATGCAAGCGCTGATTATGTCTTGTATATGCGTGGCCTGACCGATATGGCTCTCGACGACAGCGCGCTGCAGGGGTTCTTTGGCGTCGATCGCTCCGATCGCGATCCCCAGTATGCCCGCATGGCCTTCCGGGATTTCAGCCGGCTGATTCAAAGCTACCCAAACAGCCAGTATGCAACCGACGCCAATAAGCGGCTGGTCTTTCTGAAAGAGCGTTTGGCTAAATATGAACTTTCCGTCGCGCAATATTACACGAAACGCGGCGCTTATGTGGCAGTAGTTAATCGCGTCGAGCAAATGCTGCGTGATTATCCGGACACCAAGGCCACCAAAGACGCCTTGCCATTGATGGAAAATGCCTACCGCGAACTTCAGTTGGCGGCGCAGGCGGATAAAGTCGCTAAAATCATCGCGGCGAATCCGGCTTAAAACAAGCGCGAATGAAAGAATAAGACGGCAGCTTCGGTTGCCGTTTTTTTATGGCGGGTTCAATACATCCTTTCGATAATGACATAGCTTATCCTCCCCTCTCAAGCACTTCCCGCCGATTCCTGAGCATGGTCCACAAATCACGGTTTATTGACAAAAAGTGACAAAAAAAAGTGATCATAATCACGATTTTTGTCTTCACTCGCGTTATGCTGAAATTATCCAAGACGGACAAAGGCAGAGAGGTAAGTTATATGACTATCAATATTACCAGTAAGCAAATGGATATCACCCCCGCAATACGTCAGCATGTCGAAGACCGTCTTTCTAAACTGGATAAGTGGCAAGCCCATCTGATTAACCCGCACATCATTCTGTCAAAAGAACCTCAGGGTTTCGTTGCCGATGCAACAATCAGTACGCCAAACGGACCGCTGGTCGCCAGTGCCAAACATGAAGATATGTATGCCGCCATCAATGAGCTTATTGCCAAGCTTGAGCGCCAATTAAACAAAGTGCAGCATAAAGGCGAGGCGCGCCGGGCGGCTGCTTGCGTCAAAGATGCCAACCTGCAGGTGCCGCAGGAAGAATAATCCGGCTTCATCATTGTTATCCAACGCGCCTGAGGGCGCGCTTTTGTATCGCGGGGGGCCCTAAAGTGCCGACGCTGCGCGTTGTTCAACATCGCTCCCGGCGATTTTGTATTGACAGGATGAAAAGCCAACCGTTACTTTACATGCTATTATTTCATCCTTACGTTTCTTACATACCGGTTCAGTATGACTAACACACCGTTCTTCTTCGTATTCTTTTTCACCTTCCCCTGATTTGGGAGGCGATTCGTCGTAAGAGCAAGAATACGAAGACGAACAAAAAAGCCTCCTGAAACAGGAGGCTTTTTTTATAACGGGCTATCCCTGCCCGCCCCCTCCGGGCCGTCGCAGGCGACGTTAAAAATCGCTCCGGCGATTTTTTATAAGAACAGCAAACAGGTAACAGGATAATGACCGATAACCCACTACTGGCATTACGCGAACGCATCAGCGAGCTGGATGTAAAATTACTGGAATTGTTAGCGGAAAGACGGGAGCTGGCGCTCGATATCGCACGCACTAAATTGCATTCCCATCGCCCTATCCGCGACAAAGAGCGCGAACGTGATTTGCTCGATAAGCTCACGGCTGCGGGGAAAAAACATCACCTCGACGGTCACTACATCACCCGTTTATTCCAGCTTATTATTGAAGATTCGGTGCTGACGCAGCAGGCGCTGCTGCAACATCACCTCAACCAGACCACCGCTCACTCCGCGCGCATCGCCTTTCTTGGTCCGAAGGGGTCTTATTCGCATCTGGCGGCCCGCCAATATGCGGCCCGGCATTTCGAGCAGCTTATCGAGTGTGGCTGCCATAAATTCCAGGATATCTTCAATATGGTGGAAACGGGCCAGGCGGACTACGCCGTGTTGCCGATTGAAAATACCAGTTCAGGCTCCATTAACGATGTCTACGACCTGTTGCAACACACCGGGCTGTCGATCGTCGGCGAACTGACGAATCCAATCAATCACTGCGTATTGGTTGCTACCCCGACCAGTCTCGATCAGATTGAAACCGTTTATAGCCATCCTCAGCCGTTCCAGCAATGCAGTCATTTCCTGAGCCGTTTTCCGGACTGGAAAATTGAATACTGCGAAAGCACCGCCGCGGCAATGGAAAAAGTGGCGGAGCTTAATTCGCCCAAAGCCGCGGCGCTGGGAAGCGAAGCCGGCGGCATGCTATATAACTTGCAGGTTCTCGAACACAATCTGGCCAACCAGTCGCAAAATATTACCCGGTTTATTGTTCTGGCGCGTAAGCCCATCGAAGTGACGGAACAGGTTCCGGCCAAGACCACGCTGATTATGGCGACAGGGCAACAATCAGGCGCGCTGGTTGAAGCGCTGCTGGTGCTGCGCGACCAGGGCATCATTATGACCAAACTGGAATCCCGGCCGATTAACGGCAACCCCTGGGAGGAGATGTTCTACATCGATGTGCAGGCCAATCTGCGCAGCGAAGCGATGCAGAAGGCACTGCGGGGATTGACATCGATTACGCGCTCACTGAAGGTGTTAGGCTGCTACCCCAGTGAAAACGTGGTGCCCGTGGACGTCAACGAGTGAAAGCGGCCATCCCGGCTACATTGCCGGGATGGCGAATAGGCTGGTTGTTAATACGTATTATTGGCGGATATCGTTGGCCTGACGTAATAAAGTCCGGCTTTCAGACTGGAAGCGTCCGGCATAATCACCAAACCAGTGTTCGATCTTTTTGAAGCTGTTGATAAACGCGGCTTTGTCCGTATGTTCCAACAGTTCAATGGCCTCGCCGAAACGTTTATAATAACGTTTAATCAATGCCAGATTATTTTCAGAAGACATAATGATGTCGGCGTACAGTTGCGGATCCTGAGCAAACAAGCGGCCCACCATGATCAATTCCAAACGGTAAATGGGCGACGACAACGCCAGCAACTGCTCCAGCTGTACGTTCTCTTCCGCCAAATGCAGGCCGTAAGCGAAAGTGGCGAAATGGCGCAGCGCCTGAATAAACATCATATTCTGATCGTGCTCCACCGCGCTGATGCGATGTAAACGCGCGCCCCACACCTGTATTTGCTCCAGCAGCCATTGATAGGATTCCGGCTGACGTCCGTCGCAATAGACCACCACCTGTTTCGCCAGGCTGCCGCTATCCGGCCCGAACATGGGATGCAGCCCAAGCACCGGTCCGCGATGGGCGGCCAGCATTGCTTGCAGCGGGCCGTTTTTGACCGAAGCCAAATCCACCAGAATACAGTCATCCGGCAGTTTAGGCAGGCGGGCGATAACCTGTTCGGTGATATGGATCGGCACGCTGACAATCACCATGCCGGCGTCAGATAGCAGGGTTTCCGCTTGCGGCCAGTCCTCCTGCTCCAGGATCCTGACCTGATACCCCGACAGCGTCAGCATTTTTTCAAATAGCGCCCCCATCTGCCCGCGGCCGCCGACGATAACGACCGGGCGCAGCTGAGGATTTAAGGTCTTAAATCCCTTATCATTTTCGCTGGAGTAGGATTCGCGCATAACGCGACGCAAAATATCTTCAATCAGGTCGGGAGGCACGCCCAGCAGAGCGGCCTCTTTACGGCGCGAACTGAACATGGCGGCTTCGCGATCGGGCGCATAGATAGGCAAGCCGTAACGGCTTTTCACCTCCCCCACTTCCGCCACCAAACGCAATCGGCGTGATAATAGTGCTAACAGCTCTTTATCCACTTCGTCTATCTGATCACGCAACGCGGTCAGTTCAGCTACCATCTTCTGCTACTCTCCTGAATGTTTTACCCGTTCCGCGCCAAGCTCCTGATGTACGGAACGCAGTAACGTTTCTGTATTTTCCCAACTGATACAGGCATCCGTTACCGATACGCCATAGCGCATTTCCGCACGCGGCTGCTCTGAAGACTGGCTGCCTTCGTGAAGATGACTTTCCAGCATCAGGCCGATGATCGAACGGTTGCCTGCCTTAATCTGCTCAATGACCGACTCGACCACCAAGGGTTGCCGACGGTAATCTTTATTTGAGTTGCCATGGCTACAATCTACCATCAGCGCCGGATTCAGTCCCGCATCAAGCATCTGTTTTTCACATTCAGCGACATCTGGCGCGCTGTAGTTTGGCGTTTTGCCGCCGCGCAAAATAACATGGCCGTCCGCATTTCCCTGCGTGTGCAGCAGGCAAACCTGGCCGGATTGATTAATCCCCATAAACCGGTGCGGCATGGCCGCCGCTCGCATCGCATTAATTGCCGTGCCAAGGCTGCCGTCGGTGCCGTTTTTGAACCCGACGGGCATGGAGAGGCCGGACGCCATTTCGCGGTGCGTTTGCGATTCGGTGGTACGGGCGCCGATCGCCGACCAACTGAACAGGTCGCCCAGATACTGCGGATTATTGGGATCCAGCGCTTCAGTCGCCAGCGGCAACCCCATATTTACCAGCTTGAGCAGCAAATCACGGGCGATATGCAGCCCGGCTTCCACATCGCAAGAGCCATCCATATGAGGATCGTTAATTAACCCTTTCCAACCGACGGTGGTGCGCGGTTTTTCAAAGTACACCCGCATAACGATATACAGCCGATCGCTCAATTCAGCCGAGAGGGATTGCAGACGACGCCCGTACTCCAGGGCGGCATCGGTATCATGGATAGAACAGGGGCCGCATACGATCAGCAGACGCCGATCGCGCCCATGAATAATATTGGCGATGGTTTCGCGAGCGCTGGCGATGGCCTGGTGCTCCCCGTCGCTTAGCGGAAATTTGGCTTTCAGTTCATCCGGGGTAATCAGTATCTGTTCTTCCACAATATTGATGTTGTTAAGAGCGTCTTTTTGCATGTTCATATTTCCTGCCGAATCCTGTATGACGTAATCGATTAATGCCAGCTGCATTATGGTTTACACCATAACACGAACCGTAAAGATTTCAATCCATATTTGTAAACTTAAAATTACCGCCGATGAAACCCCACGCCGCGGTAAATCCGCCGCGCGCTTCACTACTTCATGCCAATCCCGCATGCGAATGGTGGTAGAATCAGCGGGACAAAGGGGGAACAATGCTGAAAGCCATCATAATTGACGACGAACTGCCCGCTCGTGAAGAACTTTCATTGCTGCTGGAAAACGAACCTGACATAACGATTATCGCTCAGTGCGGCAACGTGCTTGAAGCGATACCGGCTATTCATCGCTTGCAGCCTGACGTGATTTTTCTGGACATACAGATGCCCAAGGTCAGCGGCCTGGAATTAGCCGCCATGCTGGATCCGGAAAACATGCCTTACGTGGTGTTCGTCACCGCCTATGACGAATACGCCGTGCGCGCCTTTGAAGAACATGCTTTCGACTACCTGCTTAAGCCGCTGGATTCGCAGCGACTGAATAAAACGTTAAATCGTTTACGCCGCGGCGCAAGTGTAAATAAAAATGTACAGTTAATTACCGAACCCTATCTGCGCCATATTCCCTGCAACGGGCATAACCGCATTTTTTTGCTCAAGGTCGATGAGGTCGAATATCTCAGTTCCGAACTCGGCGGAGTGCACGTTGTGGGAGTAAACCAGTCTGGCTACACGCAGCTGTCGCTTAAAACGCTGGAAGAAAAAACGCCCCTGGTGCGTTGCCATCGGAAATATATGGTCAATACGGATCTGCTGAAAGAGATTAAACTGCTGGAGAACGGCGCGGCAGAAGTGCTCACCAACACCGGGAAACAGATTCCGGTGAGTCGCCGCTATCTCAAACTGCTAAAAGAAAAACTGGGCATCGCATAGCGGCGATGTGCTTTATATGGCGATAACCAACTCATGAAAGGTTTGATATGAAATACAGTTACTGCCTGGCTGTAATTCTCTTTATCGCTGGCTGCCAACATAACGCCTCTGCGCCATCGGCCGACAACGAGAAAACCTTCTGGTATGAGGCCGGTTATCAGGACGCCATATCCGGCCTGGTTGTCAAAGACAATAGCGTGTTGGAGGAGTGGTTTGGCAATCCCCAGATCGATCGCGAAGCCTATTTACGCGGCTACGGCGCGGGGCAGGCGGACTTTTGTCGCCTTGACAATATGCATGCGTGGGGGAAATCCGGCAAAAGTTTCCCCGCCAGCTGTGATGGCGTCGCCGATGCCGAGCGCCTGAAAAAACAATGGCAACAGGGTATCGAGTAATCCCCCGCCCAGTCATGTACTCAATCGTCGACAGCACGCGATCTGACAAAAGTTCAGAAACCGCTGAGTGTCATTATAATTTCAATATGAGATAATAACGGAGGTAAAATAATAAACGAGATAGTTGATTACTAACGGAGTAGTTACATGTCAAAACCTAGTCAGCCGGGCGGCGCAGCCCCTCGTACCGAACTGTTATCTCACCGAAGTACCTCTTTTGACCACCATGATGCTCTGATGGAATCCGCCAGAGACAGGCTCCGTCAGTCAGGCGATCTTCCCGCCGCTTCCGTTGAGCAGCAACTCGCCATCCTGGAAGAGCTTGCCACCTTCGAACTGGGGCGCTTTCTATTGCAGCATCATGGATTAAATGCCTACTGGACGCATCATCTGGTGACATACCGCAGCGACGCATCCGATGCCAATTTCAGCGGCCAGCTTGAGGCGCTTATTCATCAGCGGTTGCCTAGCGTACTGGCGACCCGCGAACGATTCGGCATTTTCCGGCAGCAGTTGCAACAGCTGTTACGTCCCGGCATCGTTATGGCATCCGTTCCCTGCGGATTTATGGGCGATCTGTTGCTGCTCGACTATACCCATCATCAGGATGTCAGCTTAATCGGCGTAGATCTGGATGAGCAGGCGCTGGAAGGCGCGCGGCAACTGGCGGTTCAACGGGATCTGGAAAAACGCTTATCGCTCTATTGCCATGATGCCTGGTCACTTAATCTAGGAACCCGCGTCGATGTCTTAACCAGCAATGGGCTTAATATTTACCAACCCGATGACGAACGCGTGACCGCATTATACCGTGCGTTTTTTGATGGATTGAAGCCCGGAGGTACGCTGGTGACCAGCTTTCTGACACCGCCGCCGGCGCTGTCAGCAGACTCGCCCTGGCGAGAGGCCGACCCAACCCTGCTGGCGTTTCAGCAGCTGCTTTTCTCTCGTATCCTCAATGCGAAATGGACGTCTTTTCGCACTCACGCACAAACGCAGGCCCAATTGGAAAAGGCAGGATTTAGCGACATTCAGTTTATCAACGATCGCATGCATATGTTCCCAACCGTCGTCGCACGCAAACCTCGCTAACCGCGGCCGGTGACCGCATTCATTCTCTTCACCATAATAAATATCCTCCGGCATAGCCGGAGGTTTTTCATATGCGCCTGTAAG
>NZ_KZ819112.1:0-12797 GCF_003115855.1 Brenneria corticis | reverse complement strand
CTAGAGGTTCCTTGGATTTGTGTATAAGAGACAGTCGCAGGGGAGGGAGCAAGTTAGCGTCTCCCCCCAACCAAAGGGGGAGCCAATTTTTGCTCCTCCCCCTGACAAGGGGGAGGCCGGGAGGGGGTCATAATGGCCGGGAAAATGGCGGCGTTACTTCTTCGCCTCTTTCTCTTTCAGGCTGCGCGCCCAGCGCGGATGGTGCTTTCTCGCCCACCTCTCGGAAACCTTCCCTTCAATCATGCCCTTGATCGATCCCTTGACCCAAAACGCCATATACATATGGATCAGGATGGCGTGGATCAGCACGATCGCCGCGGTGGCGTGAATCAGTATGGCGTAGCGCACCACGTCAATGGGAAACAGATGGGCGAAATAGGGCCGCCACATGATGATGCCGGTAATCAGCAGTACCAGCGTCAGCCCCATAATGCTCCAGAACATCATTTTCTGGCCGGGGTTGTATTTGCCCACGTCCGCCACTTCGTGCTCGTTGCCTTTCAGCACCTCAATGATATTGAGAAACCAGGGAATATCGCGCAGTTGCGGAATATTGTGGCCCACAAAACGGATAAACATCGGGATCAGGCAGATAACGATCAGCACGCCGAAAATCGGGTGCATGATACGCCCCATCTGCGGCGTGCCGAAGGTTTGCGTCAGCCACTGCAATGTCGGGAAAAACAAGGCGATTCCGGACAGTGAGACCAGAAAAAAACTGATGACCACAATCCAGTGACAGATGCGGTCAATGAATTTGGTGCGCAAAATCATTTTCTGTTTACTCATGTTTGTCCCCTTCCTCATTTTCGTGCTCTATTTCTTCCGTATTGGGGCCGATGCCCACATAGTGGAAGATTAATCCGGCAAACGTCGCGACGAACCCGAGCGCCGATAATGGTTTCAGAATGCCTTTCCACAGATCCACCGGCGTGGAGATTTGCGGGTTATCAGGCAGGTTGTGATACAGCGACGGCCGGTCCGCGTGGTGCAGCACATACATGACGTGAGTGCCGCCGACGCCCTGCGGATCGTAAAGGCCGGCGTGGGCGTAGCCGCGTTTTTTCAGGTCGATAAGCCGCTCTTCGGCAAGGTGTTTCATTTCCGCCTTGGTGCCGAAACGGATGGCGCCGGTCGGGCAGGTTTTCACGCACGCCGGCTCTTGCCCGACGCTGACGCGGTCGACGCACAGGGTACATTTATAGACGCGGTTATCGTCTTTATTCAGCCGCGGGATATCAAACGGGCAGCCGGCGATACAGTAGCCGCAGCCGATGCAGTTTTCCGACTGAAAATCGACGATGCCGTTGGCGTACTGAATGATGGCCCCGGCGGACGGGCAGGCTTTCAGGCAGCCGGGATCGCTGCAGTGCATACAGCCGTCCTTGCGTATCAGCCACTCCAGCCGGTCGTTTTCCTCCACTTCGGAGAAGCGCATCAGCGTCCAGGACTTGGCGCTCAGGTCGGCGGGGTTATCGTAGACCCCGGCGTTATGGCCCACCTCATCGCGGATATCGTTCCATTCTGAGCAGGCCACCTGGCAGGCTTTGCAGCCAATACAGGTGGTGACGTCGATAAGCTTGGCCACTTGGCTTTTATCGCTGCGCACCTGCGGAGGCGGTGTGAAATCATTGGTGGCCGAACGTTTAATAATATCTTGAGATTGCATTGACATGGTTGGCTACCTTTACACCTTCTCTATGTTAACCAGAAACGCTTTATATTCAGGCGTTTGTGTATTAGCGTCACCGACGCTGGGGGTGAGTGTATTAGCCAGGAAGCCTTTGCGGGTCGCCCCCTCAAAGCCCCAGTGGCAAGGAATGCCAACGGTTTCTACCGGCCGACCGGCAATGTTCAGCGTTTTGATGCGTTTGGTGACCACGGCTTTCGCCTTGATATAGCCGCGCTGGCAGGAAACCCTGACTTCGTCGCCGGCCTTGATGCCTTTGTGCTGCGCCAGGTTTTCGCCGATTTCGATAAATTGCTCCGGCTGCGCGATGGCGTTGAGCCTGGCGTGTTTGGTCCAGTGACGGAACAGTTCGGTAATCGAGTAGGTGGTGGCGACGTAAGGGAAATCTTTCGCCGACCCCATGGTTTTTGCATCGCGGGCGAACAGACGCGCCGCCGGGCTGGAAACCACGGACGGATGCAGCGGATTGGAGTCCAACGGCGTTTCAATCGGCTCGTAGTGCTCAGGGAATGGACCGTCCACCAGTTTGTCCACCGAGAACAGCCGGGCGAGGCCCTCCGGCAGCATAATAAACGGTCCGGTATCTTTGCCCGGCGGGACGGTGGCGGCGAAGTCGGGGATATCGATGCCGCGCCATTGCTTACCGTTCCACTCCAGCAGCTTACGTTTGCTGTCCCACGGTTTTCCCTGCAGGTCGGCGGAGGCGCGGTTGTACAGGATGCGGCGGTTTTGCGGCCATGCCCACGACCAGTTCGGCGTGCAGCCCAGACCGGCGTCGGCGTTGTCGCGCTTATCCATCTGGTTGCCGGCTTCCGTCCAACTGCCGGCGTAAATCCAGCAGAAACTGGCGGTGGTGCCGTCGTCGCGCAGCTGGGAGAAGTCGGCGAGCTGCTGGCCTTTTTGCAGGATAAGTTTACCGCTGTCGTCATAGATATCGGCCAGCGCCATCCCGTTCCCCTCGCGCGCGATCTCCTCGGGCGTCGGATCTTCCGGGTCCTGATAGTTCCAGTTGATATTCATCAACGGATCGGGATAAGCCCCGCCTTCCTCGCGGTAGAGTTCGCGCAGCCGCATCAGCAGCTTGCCGAGGATCTTGCCGTCGTGCAGCGCTTCTCCCGGCGGCTCGGCCGCCGCCCAGTGCCATTGCAGCCAGCGGCCGGAGTTGGCGATAGAGCCGTTTTCTTCGGCAAAACAGGAAGAGGGCAGGCGGAACACTTCGGTCTGGATCGATTGGGGATCGACGTCGTTGAATTCGCCGTGGTTCTGCCAGAAGGTGGACGTCTCGGTCGCCAGCGGGTCGATGACCACCATAAATTTCAGTTTGGACAGCGCCGCGGCGGCCTTGTTTTTATCGGCGAAGGCGGCGATGGGATTAAAGCCCTGAACGATATAGCCGTTTATTTTGCCCTCCATCATCAGCTCGGTCTGCGCCATGATGTCGTAGCTGCGATCCCATTTCGGCAGCCAGTCAAAGCCCCAGCTATTCGACGCCTGCGCGTTTTCGCCGTAGAAGCTCTTCATCATGCTGATAAAGAATTTCGGCGTGTTTTTGAAGTAATTCACCTGATCGGGCAGCAGCGCGGTGGGCGTGATTTGCCTCAAATAGGTTGGTAAATCGCTTTGTTTTTCCGACGGCAGCGGCATATAGCCGGGCAGGTTGGTGGTCAGCAGGCCGAGGTCGGTATAGCCCTGAATATTGGAGTGACCGCGCAGGGCGTTGATGCCGCCGCCGGACATGCCGATATTTCCCAGCAACAGCTGGATAATCGCCGCGGCGCGGATAATCTGCGCCCCGTTGGTATGGTGAGTCCAGCCCAGCGCATACATAAAGGTGGTGGTTTTGTCCGGCACGCAGGTTTCGGCCAGCGTACGGCAAATTTCTTCATAATCCCCGGCCGGCGTTCCGCACAGCGACGTCACCATTTCCGGGGTATAGCGCGCAACGTGTTTTTTCAGCAGGTTCCACACGCAGCGCGGGTGAGACAGGGTGACGTCGCGTTTGGCGAAGCCAGAGGCGTCCAGTTCGTATTGCCAGCTGGACTTATCGTACTGCCGCGTCTGTGGGTTATAACCGCTGAACAGGCCTTCGTCGAAACTGAAGTCATCGCGCACAATCAGGCTGGCGCTGGTATAAGACAGCACATATTCGCGGTGAATTTTATTGTGGGTGATAAGATAATTGACGATGCCCAGCAGGAAGGCGGCATCGGACCCGGCGCGGATGGGGGCGTAGAGATCGGCCACCGCGGCGGAGCGGTTAAAGCGCGGATCGACGACGATCAGCTTGGCGTTGTTGTGCGTTTTTGCTTCCACAGCCCATTTGAAGCCCACGGGGTGCGCTTCAGCCGGGTTGCCGCCCATGACGATAACCACGTCGGCGTTTTTGATATCGACCCAGTTATTGGTCATGGCGCCGCGCCCGAAGGTCGGCGCCAATGCGGCGACGGTCGGTCCGTGACACAGGCGCGCCTGGCAATCAATGGCGACCATGCCCAGTGAACGGACGAATTTTTGATCGAGGATCCCGGTTTCATTGCTGGCGGCGGAGGAGCAGAGCATTCCGGTGGTCAGCCAGCGGTTAACGGTGACGCCCTGGGCGTTGGTGCGCTCAAAGTTGGCGTCGCGGTCGGCCTTCATCAGCCGGGCAATACGGTCGATGGCCTCATCCCAGCTGATTCGCTGCCATTTGTCCGAGCCGGGCGCGCGGTACTCTGGATATTGCAGACGGTTTTCGCTGTGAATGTAGTCCACCAGACCGGCGCCTTTCGGACATAAGGAGCCGCGGCTGACCGGATGGTCGGCGTCGCCTTCAATATGGAAAATGGAGGGTTTGGCGTTTTTGGCGCCGTCCCCCAGGCTATACATCAGAACGCCGCAGCCAACGGAACAGTAAGTACAGTTATTGCGTGTTTCTTTTGCTCGTAACAGTTTGTATTGACGTACTGACGCCATTGCTTCCGTAGGAGTGAAACCCAGCATTGCCAGCGTGGTCCCGGCCATTCCGCCCGCGCAAACTTTAAAGAAACCTCTTCGGTTCAGGTTCATTAGCTTCCCTATAATTATTATGTATCATTATTGTTACGGGCAATTTAACAATACAAAAAATGTGGGTTTTGCGCGAAATCAAAATTTAAGTATTTAAAGTATCTGATTAGCCTTTGACAGGTAGGGGTTATGTGCGCTGTATCACGTTTTATACGGCGGGGCGTTAAATATGTGTTGAATTTGGGTTCGCTAGTGTAACGAGGCGGGCAAGGAAAAACGGCGGACGGCAAGCGGGAAAAGCGGCGAAAATAGCAGGCCGAACGGATATTCGGCCTGAGAGCGAGATTATTTGACCTGCATGCCGGGTTGCGCCCCGCCGTCCGGGCTGAGCAGGAAGATATCTTTCCCGCCGGGGCCCGCCGCCATCACCATTCCTTCGGACAGGCCAAAGCGCATTTTGCGCGGCGCCAGGTTGGCGACCATTACGGTCAGCCGCCCTTCCAGCACCGACGGATCGGGATAAGCGCTACGGATGCCGGAGAATACCTGGCGGGTTTCGCCGCCCAGATCCAGCGTCAGGTGCAGTAGCTTATCGGAGCCGTCAACCAGCTCAGCCTGTTTGATCAGGGCGATACGCATATCCACCTTGTCAAAGTCGTCGAAGCCGATGGTTTCCTGCACCGGAGTCTCCGCCAGCGGGCCGGAAGCGGTTTTCGTCGCCGTCATGTCCTCTTTGGAGGCGTTCACCATATCGTTGACTTTATCCGCATCGATACGGTTGAACAGCGCCTTGAAAGCGTTGATCCGATGGCCCAGCAACGGCGCGGCGATCTCATTCCAACGCAGTTCCTGGTTCAGGAAAGACTCCGCCCGCTCTGCCAGCGACGGCAGCACCGGCTTCAGGTAGGTCATCAGCACGCGGAACAGATTGATGCCCATAGAGCAGATGGCCTGCAGGTCGGCGTCGCGGCCTTCCTCTTTCGCCACCACCCACGGCGCCTGCTCGTCGACGTAACGGTTGGCCAGATCGGCCAGCGCCATCACCTCGCGGATTGCCCGGCCGGACTCACGCTGATTATAGGCATCGGCAATGCTGGCGGCGGCGTCGGTAAAGGTTTTATACAGCTCCGCGTCGGCCAGCGTATCGGCCAGCCTGCCGTCGAAACGCTTGTTGATAAAACCGGCGTTACGGGAGGCCAGATTGACCAGCTTATTGACGATATCGGCGTTCACGCGCTGGACGAAGTCTTCCAGATTAAGGTCGATGTCGTCGATGCGCGAAGAGAGCTTGGCCGCGTAGTAATAGCGCAGGCAGTCCGCATCCAGATGCTTGAGGTAGGTTTCGGCCTTGATAAAGGTGCCGCGCGATTTTGACATCTTGGCGCCGTTGACCGTCACATAACCGTGAACAAACAGGTTGGTGGGCTTACGGAAATTACTGCCTTCCAGCATGGCGGGCCAAAACAGGCTGTGGAAATAAACAATGTCTTTACCGATAAAGTGATACAGCTCGGCGGTGGAATCCTGGCGCCAGAACTCATCGAAATCGATATCGCCGCGCTTATCGCACAGATTTTTGAATGAGCCCATGTAGCCGATTGGCGCATCCAGCCAGACATAGAAATATTTGCCCGGCGCGTCCGGGACTTCAAAGCCGAAGTAAGGGGCGTCGCGGGAAATATCCCACTGTTGCAGGCCGGCGTCGAACCACTCCTGCATCTTATTGGCGACCTGCTCCTGCAGCGCGCCGGAGCGCGTCCAGGCTTGCAGCATGTCGCTGAAGGCGGGCAAGTCAAAAAAGAAATGCTCGGACTCGCGCATCACCGGCGTGGCGCCCGAAACGGCCGACTTCGGATCGATAAGTTCGGTCGGGCTGTAGGTCGCCCCGCAGACTTCACAGTTATCGCCGTACTGATCGGCCGCTTTACATCTCGGGCAGGTGCCCTTGACGAAACGGTCCGGCAGGAACATGCCTTTTTCCGGATCGTAAAGCTGCGAGATGGTGCGGTTTTTAATAAAACCGTTCTCCTTGAGCCGGCGATAAATCAGGCTGGACAGCTCGCGGTTTTCTTCACTGTGCGTGGAGTGATAATTGTCGTAGCTGATGTTGAAGCCGGCGAAATCCTGCTGATGTTCCTGACCTATCGCCGCAATCATCTGCTCGGGGGCGATCCCCATCTGCTGGGCTTTCAGCATGATCGGCGTGCCGTGGGCATCGTCCGCACAGATAAAGTAAACCTGGTTGTCGCGCATTCGCTGGTACCGAACCCAGATATCCGCCTGAATGTGTTCAAGCATATGACCGAGGTGGATCGAACCGTTGGCATAAGGCAGCGCGCACGTTACCAATATTTTCTTTGCGACTTGAGTCATGAGGAACTTGCTTTCTTTTGTGATAGAGGGAAGTTGATGTTAACCGATAGCGCCTTGCTGCGTAAACCGCTGCCTCGCCTAAATCCTTTCCGCATGGATATGGCCGGGCGGATGATTCAGTATGAATGTCGGGGTCTCCTTCTGGTATGCTATAACCGTTTTCTATCGGTTAAATAATGAAAAATTCAAGGAGCCGGAATGAACTCTAAACTCCCCGAACAGCGTCCGGACGCTCTGCGCGCCCTGGTTACCGGGGTTCTGTCGACTTTTCAGCACCCGACGTTGAAAAATAATCTGACCACGCTGCATGCGCTGCACCACTGCGCGCTGCTGGACGATGTGCTGCATATTGAATTGACCATGCCGTTTGCCTGGCTGAGCGGTCTGGAAGCGTTAAAGGAAGCGGTAAGCGATGAGCTGCTGCGCCTGTCCAGGGCGAAAGCGCTGGAGTGGCGTCTGACGCACAGTATCGCCACCTTGCGCCGGGTGAACGATCAGGCCGGGGTAAAAGGAGTGAAAAATATTATCGCGGTCAGCTCCGGCAAGGGCGGCGTCGGCAAATCCAGCACCGCGGTGAATATGGCGCTGGCGCTGGCCGCGGAAGGCGCCAACGTCGGCATTCTGGACGCCGATATCTACGGGCCGTCGATTCCTACCATGCTGGGCGCGGCGAGCGAACGACCCACCTCGCCGGACGGTCAGCATATGGCGCCGATTATGGCGCACGGACTGGCGACCAATTCCATTGGCTACCTGGTCACCGATGATAACGCCATGGTGTGGCGCGGGCCGATGGCCAGTAAAGCGCTGTTGCAGCTGTTGCAGGACACCCTCTGGCCGGACCTGGATTATCTGGTGCTGGATATGCCGCCGGGCACCGGGGATATCCAGCTGACGCTGGCGCAGAGCATCCCGGTCACCGGCGCGGTGGTGGTGACCACGCCGCAGGATATCGCCCTGATGGATGCCATGAAGGGCATCGCCATGTTTGAGAAAGTCAGCGTGCCGGTTCTTGGCATCGTGGAAAACATGAGCGTCCATATTTGCAGCCATTGCGGCCATCTGGAGCCGATTTTCGGCACCGGCGGCGCGCAGCGACTGGCGGAGAAATACCACTGCGCGCTGCTGGGGCAACTGCCGCTGCATATTTCGCTGCGCGAGGATCTGGATCGCGGCGAACCGACGGTGGTCAGCCATCCCGACAGTGAATTTACCTCATTATACCGCGAGCTGGCCGGGCAGGTCGCGGCGCAGCTTTACTGGCAGGGCGAGGTTATTCCAACCGAGATTTCTTTCCGGGCGCTGTAGCGTCGTTGATGACGGAGTCTGGGGGGAGAGCATCTTGGCTATGGATGCTTAAACCGCATCCCCATTTCCGTCGTCCCCGCCTCCTCTCCGTCATTCCAGCCTCATCTCCGTCATTCCAGCCTCCTCTCCGTCATCCCAGTCTCCTCTCCGTCATCCCTGCGGCCGTAGGCAGGGACCTGCATTTGCTGGCGACAGGGTGCAAAAAACGCCCTCTTACTCATCCATTTCCTGGGACTCGCCCTACGAGCCGCAGCAGGCGGTATCAAAAACACTACTGGTGTTTTTGTGCGCAGGAATAACGGAAAGGCTTTAAATAATATGATGATATAGGTCGTCCCAACGGGGATTTATGCTCTCAACTAACCTGATTTTCCAGGCTCTTTTCCACTTTTTCATCTGCTTTTCTCGCAAAATGGCATTATTCATATCCTTAAAATATTCGTAATAGACCAGCATATGTAAGTGATATTTTTGAGTGAACCCACCAGTAATCCGATTTTTGTGTTGCCATATCCGTTTGGTCAAATGACTGCTTACGCCGATATAAAGTGAGCCATAAGGCTTGTTGGTCAAGATATATATACAAGGTTGTTTGCTCATATTTGCATTCTTAAAAACGGTTCTACGTGAGATACCTCGTTTTAATCTGAAAAATACAAAGAGTCAGGTGCTCTAATTGAAATTAGGAATGCTATTCGCAGATTTAGGCCTGTTTCTGAGGCAATGTACCGCTGTTGGGTAGATTCCTGCCTTCGCAGGAACGACGGATGGGGAAAGGTGGCGTTCCTCTTCGTCATCCTAGCCTCCTCTTCGTCATCCTAGCCTCCTCTCCGTCATCCCAGCCTCTTCTCCGTCATCCCTGCGGCCGTAGGCAGGGACCTGCATTTGCTGGCGACTGGGTGCAAAAAACGCCCGCTTACTCGTCCATTTCCTGGGACTCGCCCTACGGGCCGCTATAGGCGACTCCCATGTTTTGGGGCGCGGAATGCGTAGGCGGCACGGGAATGACGGAACCGGCATGGTGGAAAGGCTGGCGCGAACAACGCTAACTCCTTATAATTGCCGCGTCGCAGCACCATTGGTGTATCCCTCTCTTTTTTATGTTAATCAGGTCGTTAATTACCATGACTGATAAGTCTCATCAGTGTGTCATCATCGGGATAGCGGGTGCGTCTGCTTCCGGTAAAAGTCTTATTTCCAGCACGTTATACCGTGAATTGCGTGACCAGGTTGGTGACGAACATATTGGTGTGATACCCGAGGACAGTTACTACAAAGATCAAAGCCATCTGACGATGGAAGAGCGAGTCAAAACGAATTACGACCATCCCAGCGCCATGGATCACAGCCTGCTGCTAACGCATCTGCAAATGTTAAAAGCCGGTCAGGCGATAGAACTTCCCCTCTATAGCTATGTTGAACATACCCGGATGCAGGAAACGGTGCGTCTTGAGCCGAAGAAGGTCGTTATTCTGGAAGGTATTCTGCTATTGACGGAAGCCCGCCTGCGCGACGAGATGAATTTCTCCATTTTTGTCGATACGCCGCTGGATATCTGCCTGATGCGCCGTATGCGCCGCGACGTTAACGAGCGCGGCCGTTCCATGGACTCGGTGATGGAGCAGTACCAGAAAACGGTACGTCCGATGTTCCTGCAATTCATCGAGCCATCCAAGCAATATGCCGATATTATCGTGCCGCGCGGCGGCAAAAACCGTATTGCGATTGATATTCTGAAAGCCAAGATAAGCCAGTTTTTTGAATAATCTTTTTGGGCTTTTTTACCCATTACCGATCGAGTGGAGAAAAAATGAGACTGTGTGATCGTGATATTGAAGCCTGGCTGGATGACGGCCGGTTATCAATTACGCCCCGTCCGCCAACAGAAAGAATTAATGGCGCGACCGTCGATGTCCGTTTAGGCAATCAGTTTCGGGTCTTCAGAGGACACACCGCGGCCTTTATCGATTTAAGCGGGCCGAAGGATGAGGTCAGCGCGGCGCTGGATCGCGTAATGAGCGATGAAATCAATCTGCCGGAAGGCGAAGCCTTCTTTCTGCATCCGGGCGAACTGGCGCTGGCGGTCACGCTGGAGTCGGTAACCCTGCCGGACAATCTGGTGGGCTGGCTTGACGGACGCTCCTCGCTGGCGCGTTTAGGTTTGATGGTTCACGTAACCGCGCACCGTATCGATCCCGGTTGGCAGGGAAGAATTGTGCTGGAGTTCTATAATTCAGGTAAGTTGCCGTTGGCGCTACGCCCCGGCATGATGATTGGCGCGCTGAGTTTCGAGCCGCTTTCGGGGCCGGCGGCCCGCCCGTACAACCGCCGTCAGGATGCCAAATATAAAGATCAGCAGGGCGCAGTGGCGAGCCGCATCGACAAAGACTGACTGATTGCCGCTGTAAGGCGAATGACAATGAGGATGGCATGAGAAGATTTCTGACGACACTGGCGATTCTGCTTGTTGTGCTGGTGGCAGGAATGACGGCGCTGGTGGTGCTGGTTAATCCCAATGACTTTCGCGCTTATATGGTCAGGCAGGTCGAGGATCGCAGCGGCTATCAGCTGCGGCTGGATGGCGAACTGCGCTGGCATGTCTGGCCGCAGCTGAGCATTCTGTCCGGCGGCATGTCGCTGAGCGCGCCGGGCGCAACCGCGCCGCTGGTCAGCGCCGAAAACATGCGTCTGGATGTTAAACTCTGGCCGCTTCTCTCCCATAAGCTCGCCGTCAAACAGGTGATGCTGAAAGGCGCGGTTATCCGGCTGACGCCGGAAAGCGAAGCTAAATCCACCGGCAACGCCCCCATTGCCCCGCCAGGCTCGCCGGCGCCCGCCGAGACGCAAGGCTGGAAGCTGGATATTGATAAATTAAGGGTTGCGGACAGCCTGCTGGTTCTGCAACGCAACGACAATGAACAGATAAACGTCCGCGATATCAACCTATTAATGGAGCAGGACGGCAACCGTCAGGTGAGCATCGAGCTGTCCAGCCGCGTCAATCGCGATCAGCGGGACATCGCTGTTTCGCTGTCCGCCGATCTGGATATGCTGCATTTCCCGCAGCAGGTCAATGCGAATATCGAGAAGCTGGATTACCAGATTCAGGGGGCGGACATTCCGGCAGGCGGCATTACCGGCAGCGGCAGCTTGCAGGCCAGCTATCAGCGTCAGCCTGAAAAGATTACCGTAAGCCAGCTGGCGCTGAGCGCCAATGAGAGTCAACTGACGGGAAGCGGCAGCGCCGCGCTTGGCGATATTCCCGACTATGTGCTGGATTTGAAGTCCGACAAGCTCGATTTGGATGCTTTGCTCGGCATTAAGCTTGGCGCAGAGACGCGCGGTTCCTCATCTGCCCAGGTAAAAGCGGGCAAGCCGGTTATCTCTGCCGAAAACGCGGTAAAGCCAGGCGAGGGCGCTCTACAGGGATTCACGGCGCGTTTGTCATTGCAGGCTGAATCGCTGATTTATCGCGGGCTTAACGTTAACCAGTTTACCGTGCAGGCGACCAATCAGCAGGGGCTGCTGAATATCGCCACGCTGAGTGGAAAATTGGGGGATGGACATTTTTCTCTGCCGGGCAAGATGGATATCACCGCATCCCCCGCCATCACTATTCAGCCGGAATTGAATAATATCGATATCGCACCGCTGACGGCGGCGTTTGCATTGCCGGAAAGTCTGAGCGGTAAGCTCTCCATGCGCGGCGAGTTCGGCGGCGATGCCTTTACTCTGCCGGCCTTGACGCAGCAGTGGCGGGGGAATGCGGCGCTGCAAGCCCGCAATCTGCGTTTCCACGGATTGAACATTCAGCAGATGGTGCAGATGGCCGTCGTGCGAAGCAGCAATAGCGTGCGGGGCCAGGAGCGCTATGAACGCTATACCGAAGTCCGGCAGTTGGCGGCAAACATTCAGTTGAACGCAGGCAAGCTGAAGATAAATGAACTGAGCGGCAGCTCTGAATTCCTGGCGCTGACCGGAGCCGGACAGATTGACCTCCTGGCGAGAACCTGCGATACCAACCTGAACGTGCGGGTTACCGACGGCTGGCAGGGCGATGAGCAGTTGATTGAGGTACTGCGGGATACGGCGATTCCGTTACGGCTATACGGTTCGTGGGACAAGCTGAATTATCAGTTGCAGGTGGATCAACTGCTGCGCAAGCGCTTGCAGAATGAGATGAAAAAGCGCTTGAACCAGTGGGCGGAGAAGAACCAGCAAAGCCAGAAAGGCAAGGATCTGAAACAACTGCTTGATCGGCTGTAAGACAGCGGTTTTTGGGGTTGCTCCTCCCCCTGAGAAGGGGGAGGCCGGTAGGGGGCATTAACGGCAAAGCACCAAACCTTGGTCAAGCAGTCTCACTACTCTTTTTCAGCCAACTGCGCCACTTCTTCAGGCGTAAGCCCGGTAATTTGCTGCACGGTCTCTTTATCCATGCCTT
>NZ_KZ819111.1:0-15158 GCF_003115855.1 Brenneria corticis | reverse complement strand
TGCCTGTCACGCAGGGGGTCGCGGGTTCGAGTCCCGTCCGTTCCGCCACCCTATTTAGGGGCGTAGTTCAATTGGTAGAGCACCGGTCTCCAAAACCGGGTGTTGGGAGTTCGAGTCTCTCCGCCCCTGCCAGATAAAAACCCTTCACTTCATCGTGAAGGGTTTTTTGTTTTAATTTTTCGTCTCGTCATTATCCATTCCAGCGCTGGCCATGGGTAAACGGAGTCAAGCATGCCCGGATTAGCCAGAGCATGCTCAATATCCCCCCGATAGTGCCGTTTATGCTAATTCAATAGGGTTTTTCAGCAACTGCCGAATCAGCGCTTGCTGATCGCTGTTTTGCAGCCAAACCGCATAAAACGGACGCACAACGGCCGGCGTATCCCCCAGCACTTTCAAATGCCTGTACTTCTGTGCCCAGTGACTGGGTAAAAATGCGCAACCGCCGGTTGTCGCCAATAATTTGCGCGTCAGATGGGCTGACGTCGTGGTGAGAACCGGATGCTGTTCGCTGGTCAGCAGATTATTTTCCTGCTGATGGAAATCAGCCCCCCATTCCAGCTTGATGTAAGGCAATTCCTGATTGATTTCATTCGTTGCCGAGGTAAACAGCGAGAGTGAGAAATCACCGAGCAGTTGGCTGGCTAACTCCTCCATTTTGGGCTGTTCCGTGGTAATGAGCAGATCCAGCTGGCGTTCATGCAGTTGTTTTACCAGCGAATGGCGCAGGGCGATGCGCGCCTCCAGTTGCAGCAACGGGCGTTGGGCATAAATCGTTTGCAGCCACGGGGTTAAATACGCCTCCCATAGCGACGCGGTGGCTCCAATCGACAGAAGACTATGTTGCTGTGAACGCGCCACCTCTTTTTTAGCCAGCTGCCAGGTGCCGATCAGGCTTTCCGCATAGGGTAAAAGCCGTTCTCCCGCCGGCGTCAGACGGATATTGTTGCGGTGACGAGTGAATAAATTTGCGCCAAGCTGGGTCTCTAATTGACGGATGCGAAAACTGACCGCGGACTGCGTCAGGTAGAGAGATTCTGCGGCGCGACCAAAGTGTCTTGTCCTGCTGACTTCCAGAAAGGTTTTCAGTAATTCGGTATCCACGCCTATCTCCAAAAAAATTTGTCGTGATGATTTAAATGTTTTGTTTTACACATTGTCAAGCCTATCTAATACTCCGCGCCATAAACAGCACGACCATAAAAGAATTAGGAGCGTGTAAGATGGCGGAAAGCTTCTCTACCAATAATCGTTTTTTTGATAACAAGTTTTACCCACGTGGTTTTTCCCGACACGGCGACTTTACTATTAAAGAAGCACAACTGTTGGAACGCCATGGTTATGCTTTTAACGAACTCGATCTGGGTAAACGCGAACCGGTCACTGAGGAAGAGGTACAGTTTGTGGCGATGTGCCGCGGCGAACGTAAGGCCGAAACGGACATGGAAAAAATATGGTCCAAGTATATGGATCGTATCCGTCGTCCTAAGCGGTTCCACACGCTGTCGGGCGGTAAGCCGCAAATGGATGCGGTGGAAGAATACATCGAAAGCGACGATTAATAAAAACGGGGCGTAAGCTCAATGCCGATCGTTCAAGGATTGTTGAGCGATCCGCCGGTCGGTGCGAAAAGGGTTCATGGTCTTCCATGAGCCTTTTTTATTGCGCCGACTGGCGTACCGTCTTCATTTTATTCCAGATTTTTGTGCAGTTGTATAAGCAGACGATCCATACATCGGTAGTTAAGCGCTTCTGCAAGATGTTTTCTCTGTATATTATCCTGTTCGCCGAGATCGGCGATGGTTCGGGCGACTTTCAGTATCCTGTGCCAGGCGCGGACGGATAACCCCAGTTTGCTCATCACCTCTTCCAGATAGGCCGCATCACCCGATTCCAGCCGGCAATGTTTTTCTACTTCATGGGGATTTAACAGCGCGTTGGTTTTATTGGCCCGCTTAAGCTGCCTCTGCCGTGCGGCCAGAACACGTTCCCTGACGACCGCGCTGCTTTCCCCCTGATAAACCTGCCGGCGCAATATGCCGGGCGGCAGCAAAGGAACCTCAATCGAAATATCAAAGCGATCCAGAAAGGGACCGGAAAGTTTGCCGAGATAACGTAAAATCTGCCGTGCGGGCAGGCGGTTATGAATGCCCTGATAATGGCCGGAAGGGCTGGGGTTCATCGCCGCAACCAGCTGTACCCTGGCCGGATAGCAAACTTTTGCCCGGGTGCGGGAGATAATGATTTCTCCTGACTCTAACGGTTCGCGCAGTGAGTCCAGCACGCGGCGCTCAAATTCGGGCAGTTCATCGAGAAACAGCACGCCGTTGTGCGCCAGGGAAATTTCACCCGGTTTAGGCAGCGAGCCGCCGCCGACCAGCGCCGCCATGGAGGCGCTGTGATGCGGCGTCCTGAACGGCCTGGTGCGCCATCGGGTCATGGTGGCGTCGATATTTATCAGGCTATTGATCGCCGCGCTTTCCAGCGCCTCTTCGTCGCTCAACGGAGGCATCAGGTTGCCGAGCCGGCTGGCTAGCATGGTTTTCCCCGTTCCCGGCGGCCCAAGCAACAGCAGGTTATGTCCGCCGGCCGCCGTGATCTCCAGCGCCCGCTTTGCCTGCTCCTGTCCGATAATATCTTTCAGGTCGGGCTCGTCGTTATTGAACGAGGGGGGCTCGGGAATCGTGCTGCAACGCACCAACTCTTCCTCGCCTTGTAAAAACGCGCAAACCTGCAGCAGATGTCCCGCCATCAGCGCTTCTCCCTGCGGGATCAGCGCCATTTCCAGCTTATTGCCGTCTGGCAGGATGAGCTGACGGCCGGATTTTATCGCTTCCAACGCAGCCGGAATGGCGCCGTTGACCGACCGTAGCGCGCCTGAGAGGCCCAGCTCGCCGAGAAACTCATAGCGGCTTAACCTTTCCCCGCGGATTTGCTCCGAGGCCGCGAGAACGGCCAGGGCGATAGGGAGATCGTAACGGCCGCCCTCTTTGGGAAGGTCGGCAGGGGCCAGATTGACCGTAATACGTTTGGCGGGGAATGAGAATCCGCAATTGATAAGCGCGCTGCGTACACGATCGCGCGCCTCTTTGACGGTGGTTTCCGGCAAGCCAACCAGCGTAAGGGCCGGTAATCCGCTGCTGATGTGCACCTCAATGGATACCTCCGGCGCCTGCACGCCTATCATTGCCCGTGTATAGGTAACTGCCAGTGACATACTGTTCTCCCTTCGATAAGGGAGGCATGATGCGAAATAACGGGCAAGAAAGGGATGAGGGGATGGTGTTTTCGCGCAGTGGTTTTGAAAAATAGTTCCTTTTCGCAGTGCATTGCCTGAGGAGTGCGTAACCTGTCGCAGAAGCGGCCTATGGCGCGGGGCGATTTTTTGGCGTTATGCGATCTTTACATTGACGTCACGCGGCGGCGAGAGAACTGATATAATCATCGCACGCCATCCCGGTTGCGCCCGTTTTCCGCGTAACGGTGTTGCCATTAATATACTCATCAATCGCCGAACCGTTTAAATTCCCGATTGTGCCGACATTAACCTGAATGCCTGCTACCTTAATGATTACATTCTATTTTTTAGCGGGTCTTATTCTGCGCTACAGAAAAGCATCGAAAAAATTGTTGTCATATCGTGCTGGAATGTGATAACTCTGTATGCATTCGTTCGACAGTAGATTAATGAACACTCTATTTATGAAAGCTTTCTCCCTAGTGATTAGCCTAGTCGTGATTAGCGTGGTGGTGATTATTATCCCACCGTGCGGGGCAGCACTTGGACGAAGAATGGCTTAGAAATCAGGCCCGAATTCAAGAAAACCCCCGCACCGAAAGGTCGGGGGTTTTTTTTCGGGCGCAATGTATAACGTAAGGGAGCAGAAAATGGTTAGTGGTACAGAATGCTGTTATTCCCGCAAGATGTTGGGGAAATAACGATGAATGGGGCTCAGTGGGTGGTACAAGCGTTGCGGGCGCAGGGAGTGGACACCGTTTTCGGTTATCCCGGAGGCGCGATTATGCCGGTCTATGATGCACTTTATGACGGCGGCGTAGAACACCTACTGTGTCGCCATGAGCAAGGCGCCGCCATGGCGGCGATTGGCTATGCCCGCGCAACCGGCAAGGTGGGCGTATGTATCGCCACTTCCGGCCCCGGCGCGACGAACCTGATAACTGGATTGGCGGATGCGTTGCTGGATTCCGTTCCTATCGTCGCGATCACCGGGCAGGTGGGGTCGACGCTGATCGGTACCGATGCGTTTCAGGAGATCGACGTACTGGGTTTGTCTCTGGCCTGTACCAAGCACAGTTTCCTGGTTGAGTCGCCGGAGTCGCTGCCCGAAGTGATGGCCGAAGCTTTCGCCATTGCCGGCAGCGGGCGTCCGGGGCCTGTTCTGATTGATATTCCTAAAGATATCCAACTGGCCGAAGGGGACTTCACGCCGCGTTTCGCGCCTGTCGATAACCGCGTCGACTTTCCCGCAGCGGATATCGCGCTGGCGCGCGCGATGCTGGCCAAGGCGCAGAAGCCGGTGCTGTACGTTGGCGGCGGCGTGGGTATGGCGCAGGCGGTTCCCGCTTTGCGCGAGTTTATCGCCGCTACCGAAATGCCGTCTGTCGTGACGCTGAAAGGGCTGGGAAGCGTGGATGCCAATCATCCCTACTATCTGGGTATGATTGGCATGCACGGTACGAAAGCGGCCAACCTGATGGTTCAGCAATGCGACCTGCTGATCGCCGTCGGCGCCCGTTTTGACGACCGGGTGACGGGTAAGCTGAATACTTTCGCGCCCCATGCCGACGTTATCCATATGGATATCGATCCCGCCGAGTTGAGCAAGCTGCGTCAGGCCAATGTGGCGCTGCAAGGGGACCTGAACGCGCTGCTGCCCGCGTTGCAACAGCCGCTGAACGTTGATGCATGGCGGCGGCAGGCCGTGATGATGAAAGCCGAATACCCGTGGCGTTACGACCATCCGGGTCAGGCGATTTATGCCCCGGCGTTACTGAAAACGATTTCCGATCGCAAAGCGGCGAATACCGTGGTGACGACGGACGTCGGCCAGCATCAGATGTGGGCGGCTCAGCATATGGCGTTCAGCCGGCCTGAAAATTTCATCACCTCCAGCGGCCTGGGCACTATGGGATTCGGCGTTCCCGCCGCCGTGGGCGCGCAGGTCGCCCGCCCCGACGATATGGTGATCTGTATTTCGGGCGACGGCTCTTTTATGATGAATATTCAGGAGTTGGGCACCATCAAGCGAAAACGGTTGCCGGTGAAGATCGTGCTGCTGGATAACCAACGATTAGGCATGGTTCGGCAGTGGCAGCAGCTGTTTTTTGATCAACGCTATAGTGAAACCAACCTCTCCGATAACCCCGATTTCCTGACGCTGGCAAGCGCTTTTGATATTCCCGGCCAACGCATCACCCATAAAAACCAGATTGACGCCGCGCTGGATGCCCTGTTTAACAGCGAAGGGCCATACCTGCTGCACGTTTCCATCGATGAGTACGAGAATGTCTGGCCGCTGGTGCCGCCCGGCGCCGGTAACGAAACGATGTTAGATAAAACAGAATAATAGCTGGAGAAAACAACATGACACGCCATCAGCTTTCGATTCAGGCCCGCTTCCGTCCAGAGATTCTGGAGCGTGTACTGCGCGTTGCCCGTCACCGTGGCTTTCAGGTCTGCGCCATGAATATGGCGCAGAGCGCCAATACCAACGATCACATTAATATTGAACTGACCGTTGCCAGTCATCGCCCGATAGATTTATTGTCGGCGCAATTAAGCAAGTTGCTGGATATTGCCTGCGTTGAAATCCAGCCAATGACCGCATCACAACAGTTCAGTGCCTAACACAGAGAGTAAGGAAAATAAAAAATGACCAAGAAAGCCGACTACATTTGGTTTAACGGGGAAATGGTTCCGTGGGCGGATGCTAAAGTTCATGTTATGTCGCACGCCTTGCATTATGGGACGTCGGTATTTGAAGGCGTCCGTTGCTATAACACGCATAAAGGACCCGCGGTGTTCCGTCACCGCGAGCATATGCAGCGCCTGCATGACTCGGCGAAAATTTACCGTATGCCCTTGCAGCAGAGCGTCGACGAACTGATGGAAGCGTGCCGCGCGACGTTACGCAAAAACAACCTCACCAGCGCCTATATTCGCCCGCTGGTGTTTGTGGGCGACGTCGGTATGGGCGTCAATCCGCCGGACGGCTATAAAACCGATGTGATTATCGCCGCCTTCCCGTGGGGCGCCTATCTGGGCGAAGAGGCGCTGGATCAGGGGATCGACGCGATGGTGTCTTCATGGCATCGCGTTGCGGCGAATACCATCCCCACCGCGGCGAAAGCCGGGGGCAACTATCTTTCGTCGCTGCTGGTGGGCAGCGAAGCCCGCCGCCATGGCTATCAGGAAGGGATTGCGCTGGATGTGCACGGCTATGTGTCCGAAGGCGCGGGCGAAAACCTGTTTGAGGTGAAAGACGGCATCATTTTCACCCCGCCGTTTACCTCTTCGGCGCTGCCGGGGATTACGCGCGATGCGATTATCAAACTGGCGAAAGCGTCGGGTTTTGAGGTTCGCGAGCAGGTGCTGTCGCGCGAGTCGCTGTATCTGGCGGATGAAGTGTTTATGTCCGGCACCGCGGCGGAAATTACCCCGGTTCGCAGCGTCGACGGCATTCAGGTCGGTATTGGCAAATGCGGCCCGGTAACCAAAAAACTACAACAGGCGTTCTTTGGGCTATTTAGCGGTGAAACCGCGGATAAATGGGGCTGGCTGGATCCGGTAAACCCTTAATCAATACAAGATGACAGACAGAATCAGGCGATGGCGCGCTTCGCCATTCGCCCACTAAGTTAATACTGGAGTAAACAAGAGTATGCCTAAGTACCGTTCAGCCACCACCACGCACGGCCGTAACATGGCCGGCGCCCGAGCCCTGTGGCGCGCCACCGGAATGACCGACGACGATTTTGGCAAGCCGATTATCGCGGTGGTTAACTCATTCACGCAGTTCGTTCCCGGCCACGTGCATTTGCGCGACCTGGGAAAACTGGTTGCCGAGCAAATCGAAGCCTCCGGCGGCGTGGCGAAGGAGTTCAATACCATTGCGGTTGATGACGGTATCGCCATGGGGCATGGCGGTATGCTCTATTCTCTGCCTTCGCGCGAGCTGATCGCCGACTCGGTTGAATACATGGTCAACGCGCACTGCGCCGACGCCATGGTGTGTATTTCCAACTGCGACAAAATCACCCCCGGCATGATGATGGCCGCGCTGCGCCTGAACATTCCGGTGATCTTTGTCTCCGGCGGGCCGATGGAAGCGGGGAAAACCAAACTTTCCAATCAGATCATCAAGCTGGATCTGGTGGATGCGATGATTCAGGGGGCCAACCCCAACGTCAGCGACGCCGACAGCGATCAGATCGAGCGCTCCGCCTGTCCGACCTGCGGCTCCTGCTCCGGTATGTTCACCGCCAACTCGATGAACTGCCTGACCGAGGCATTGGGCCTGTCGCAGCCGGGCAACGGCTCGCTGCTGGCGACCCACGCCGATCGTAAACAGCTGTTCCTCAACGCCGGTACACGCATCGTCGAACTGGCGAAGCGCTACTACGAGCAGGATGACGATCGCGCGCTGCCGCGCAATATCGCCACCAAGGCGGCGTTCGAAAACGCCATGACGCTGGATATCGCCATGGGGGGCTCGACCAATACCGTACTGCACCTGCTGGCGTCGGCGCAGGAAGGCGAGGTCGACTTCACGATGGAAGACATCGACCGTCTGTCGCGCAAGGTTCCGCACCTGTGCAAGGTCGCGCCGAGCACGCAGAAATACCATATGGAAGACGTGCACCGCGCCGGCGGCGTGATGGGGATCCTCGGCGAGCTGGATCGCGCCGGCCTGCTGCATCGCGACGTCTACAACGTGCTGGGCAAAACGCTGCCGGAAACGCTCGAAGCCTACGATGTGATGCTGACGCAGGATGACGGCGTGAAAAAAATGTACTCCGCCGGGCCGGCCGGTATCCGCACCACGCTGGCGTTTTCACAGGATTGCCGCTGGGATTCGCTGGACGTCGACCGTCGGGAAGGGTGTATTCGTTCCCGTGAGTTCGCCTACAGTCAGGACGGCGGTCTGGCCGTGCTGTACGGCAATCTGGCGGAAAACGGCTGCATCGTGAAGACGGCGGGCGTGGACAAGGGCAGCCTGGTGTTCCGCGGTCCGGCGAAGGTTTATGAAAGCCAGGATGATGCGGTCGCCGCGGTCCTGGGCGGAAAAGTGGTGGCGGGAGACGTGGTGGTCATTCGCTATGAAGGGCCGAAAGGCGGGCCGGGGATGCAGGAAATGCTGTACCCCACCAGCTTCCTGAAATCGATGGGGCTGGGCAAAGCCTGTGCGCTGATCACCGACGGCCGCTTCTCCGGCGGCACCTCCGGTTTGTCCATCGGCCACGCCTCGCCGGAAGCCGCCAGCGGCGGCACCATCGGTCTGGTGGAAGAGGGCGATATGATCGCCATCGATATTCCCGGCCGCAGCATCGTGCTGGAGGTGGCGGAAAAAGAGTTGGCGGCCCGCCGTGAAACCGAACTGGCGCGCGGCGACGCGGCCTGGACGCCGCGCAGCCGCGACCGTCAGGTCTCTTTTGCGCTGCGCGCTTACGCCAGTCTGGCAACCAGCGCCGATAAAGGCGCCGTTCGTGACAAGAGCAAGCTGGGAGGCTGATTATCATGGCTGTGTCACAACCTCTTCCCTCCGCGCCCTGCGGCGCGGAGTATCTGAGAGCGATCCTCCGTTCGCCGGTTTATGAAGTCACCCAGGCCACGCCGCTGGAGAAGATGGATAAACTCTCTTCGCGGCTGGGCAACGTCATTCTGGTGAAGCGCGAGGACCGGCACGCGGTGCATAGCTTTAAGCTGCGCGGCGCCTACGCGATGATGGCCGGTCTGACGGACGAGCAAAAATCGCACGGCGTGGTGACGGCGTCCGCCGGCAACCACGCTCAGGGCGTGGCGCTCTCCGCCAGCAAGCTGGGCATCAATTCGTTGATCGTGATGCCGGTGGCGACGGCGGATATCAAAGTCGACGCGGTGCGCGGCTTCGGCGGCGAAGTGCTGCTGCACGGCGCCAACTTCGATGAGGCGAAAGCCAAGGCGATAGAGCTGTCGCAGCAGCAGAAAATGACCTTTCTGCCGCCGTTCGATCACCCGGCGGTGATCGCCGGGCAGGGCACGCTGGCGCTGGAGCTGCTGCAACAGGACGCGCATCTGGACCGGGTGTTTGTGCCGGTCGGCGGCGGCGGTCTGGCCGCCGGGGTGGCGGTGCTGATTAAGCAGCTGATGCCGCAGATCAAGGTCATCGGCGTGGAAGCGGAAGATTCGGCCTGCCTGCGCGCGGCGCTGGACGCCGGTCACCCGGTGGATCTGGCGCGCGTGGGGCTGTTTGCCGAAGGCGTGGCGGTCAAGCGCATCGGCGACGAAACCTTCCGTTTGTGCCGCGAGTATCTGGATGATTCGATCACCGTGGACAGCGACGCGATCTGCGCCGCGGTAAAAGATCTGTTTGAGGATGTGCGCGCCGTCGCCGAGCCGTCCGGCGCGCTGGCGCTGGCGGGGATGAAAAAGTACATCCAGCAGCATCAGATCCAGGGCGAGCGGCTGGCGCACGTGTTATCCGGCGCCAACGTCAATTTTCACGGCCTGCGCTATGTTTCCGAGCGCTGTGAACTGGGCGAACAGCGGGAAGCCCTGCTGGCGGTCACCATTCCGGAGAAAAAAGGCAGCTTCCTGACCTTTTGCCAACTGCTGGGCGGCCGTGCGGTTACCGAATTCAACTATCGCTATGCGGATGACCATGACGCCTGCATTTTTGTCGGCGTGCGCCTGACGCGCGGTCACGCGGAGCGCGAAGAGATCATTGCCGAGCTGTCCGCGGGCGGCTATAAGGTGGTGGACTTATCCGACGACGAAATGGCCAAGCTGCACGTGCGCTACATGGTGGGCGGACGGCCGTCAAAACCCCTGCGGGAGCGACTGTATAGCTTTGAATTTCCCGAATCGCCGGGCGCGTTGCTGAAGTTCCTGCACACCCTGGGCACCCATTGGAATATTTCGCTGTTCCACTACCGCAGCCACGGTATGGATTTTGGCCGGGTGCTGGCGGCGTTTGAACTGGAAGATCGCGATCCGTCGTTCGAGCGCCATCTGCAGGAGCTGGGCTATGAGTGCCATGACGAGACCAGTAATCCGTCGTTTCGCTTCTTTCTGGCAGGCTAGCGGCTGAATTTGTCTTGCCCGCGCTCCCGATGGCGTTTCATGGTCGGGAGCGTTATCGTTACGTTATTCAACGGGTCATACGGATAATGTAAAACCATGGCAACGCATTTCAACGGCTTTTCCCAACGGGGATTGACCTTTCTTCAGCAGGTACGCCAATACAACGATAAAGCGTGGTTTGATGAACATCGTGAAATTTACGATCGGCAATTAGTGGCTCCCTTTCGGGCATTGGTCGATGAGCTCAGCCTGACCATGTTGCAGATTGACGATCATTTTGAAACCCGCCCGGCCATCGGCAAAACGCTGTCCCGCATTCACCGCGATACCCGCTTTTCCCATGATAAATCACGCTATCGCAGCCAGATGTGGCTGACGTTCAAGCGCACCCGTAAGGACTGGACGGATGCGCCGGTCTATTTCTTTGAAATAGCGCCGGACTTCTGGCGCTATGGCCTGGGGTATTACAGCGCGACGCGCAACACCATGGAGCTGTTCCGTCAAACGCTGCGCGGCAATCCGCAGCGCTTTCTCGCGGCGGCGAGCTGTTTACAGGACCGCTTTAAGCTGGAAGGGGAAAGTTACAAACGTCCGCTGATAAAAGAGCAGCCGGCGGAACTGGCCGACTGGTATAACCGCAAATCCTTTGCCGCCATTTGTACCCGCCAGGATATGGAAGCGCTCTTCTCCGATGAGCTGGCCGCGACCCTGGCGCAGGATTTTACCCAACTCGAGCCGCTCTATCGCTATCTGAGGGAAATCGAAGCCATGAAAAAAGCCGATGTTGCGCATTATGGTTGACTGGAGAGTCGGCCGGGGGATGTTTTTGAAATACATTAACAGGCTAATCAATAATAAGTATTATCTGATAAATATCATGGGCCTGGACAGATATTCTCCATCGGTACTGAATGGATCCAGATTGGAGGGGGAGGAATGGATACAGTTGAAGAGTTGCGCGGAACGTATTTTTTTGACGGTATGAGTGTTGATAAGGACGAGCTTCTGCTCTGGCTGATTCTTGATGAATTTAAGAAACAGTTCAGGGGGGTGATTGATATGCTTGCTATCGCGTCGATGCTCGTCAGCCTACCGCTCATTCCTGTGAGTGGTAAGTTGGGGGCAGGCGCGGCCACCAGAGGTACAAGCCCGCTTTCTCTGGCCAGTCGTACACTTATTCGCCAGAGGTTTAACACAGGACGCAGAACCATTACCTGGGCAAAAATGTTACGCGGCGAATGGGCTTATACGACCAGTATTGGCGCATATATTGGCCGCTGGCTTCCGTGGGTGGGGGCGGTTGTGACAGCTTATGATCTCGCCATGATTACTCGGAATGTCATACACCGTTATGAGCTGATTGTTGGTGTAGGAGGCAGACGGTAATGACCAAAGCCGATCATGTGCGGGTGCTTATAAAAAAACATTTCTGGGAAATGCCGGATGAAGCCTCCCTGAGCACGGGTAAAAAATGCGTTTTGCCTGAAGATGCCACTGATTTTCTGCAGGAATACGCGGAGAAACTACACGTCGATATGACCGGATTTAACTTCCGGCGATATTTTCCTAACGAAGGGATTCGCTTCCTTCCTAATGCCATTCTCCCCAGATACCTGCAAACGGATCACCATGCTCCAGAGCCTATGACTATTCAGATGCTGATCGCTTCCGCAGAGGCTGGCCGTTGGCTTTATGACTGAAAAAAGCGAGCCTCCCCGTCAGCGCGTCCGGCGGTACGTCCAGGGCGCCTGCGGATAGGATTGACGCCACAGGCCCAGCCGTTGGCGGCGGGCGGCGTTTTCACGGCTCATTAACTCGCGGTCGTTACGGTAGTCTCGGTACACCCACGCGTGGCCGTTGCGCAGCAGTTCCAGATTGATATTGCTGTTCCGGTAATAGACCGTGCCGAGGTAGCGGCCGTAGCGATCCTTTTCCTCATACCGTACCGTCACCCGTTTCCCGCCGACCCGCCT
The DNA here is from genome assembly GCF_003115855.1 of Brenneria corticis. Taxonomy (GTDB): domain Bacteria; phylum Pseudomonadota; class Gammaproteobacteria; order Enterobacterales; family Enterobacteriaceae; genus Brenneria; species Brenneria corticis. The sequence continues at coordinate 2,882 of NZ_KZ819111.1, read as the reverse complement.
GTCCAACGCGCGGCGGGACTCCTTGCCGTAAGGCTGGCGATATTCCGGCGCGTCGATGCCCAACATGCGGATGCGGTAGTCAACGCCGCTGTGGCGCACCAGGAGGGTGTCGCCGTCAACGACTTTCACCACCTTGCCGCTGAGCGTCGCCGCCAGCGCGGGAGCGGAGAACAGCAATATCGCCGCCAGCAAAAACGATTTCATCGATACCTTCCTTGTGGCCGGTCGGATAAATAGCGCCCGCTTTATGATTTTTCCCGTAGCGTTTCCCAGAACGCGGCGATTAACGGCTCGCTTAGCCGCTTTTTCTGCACGCATACGCCCAGGTCCAGCGGTTCCATCGCATTTTCGGCGAAAACCGAGACGCGATTGCGCACCGGCTCCGGGCTGTTTTCCAGCACCACGTCCGGGATCAGCGCGATGCCGCAGCCCAGGGCCACCATCGACACCATCGCCTCGTGGCCCGACACGGTGGCGTAAATCTGCGGATTGGCGATATGGTGGCGGCGAAACCACAGTTCGATACGCTTCCGTACCGGCCCGTGTTCCGGCAGAATAAACGGGATTTGCGCCCAGTCGGTGTCGGGCTGCTTCACCTGCGCCTGAACCGGGCAGGGCAGCGCCGGGATAATCAGCGACAGCGGGATGCTGCCGATGGGCATAAAATCCACGCTGGCGGGCAGCGTTTCCGGATGTCCGGCGATACCCAAATCGGCGTCGTTGGACTGGACCTTATCGACGGCGTCGGCGGCGTCGCCGGTGGTCAGTTTGATCTCCACCAGCGGATGTTCGGCGCGGAAGCGATCCAGGATCGGCGGCAAATGGCTGTAGGCGGCGGTAACGGAGCAAAAAATACGCAGTTCGCCGCTGAGCGACGGCCCGCGCTGACCGATAAGGTGCCGTAGCTGCTGATATTGCAGCAGCGTCTGCTGGGCGAACAGTTTCAGATGTTCCCCCGCATCGGTCAGCTGCACGGTGCGGTTATCGCGCTGAAACAGGGTTTGACCGAGGTCTTCCTCCAGCCGTTGAATCTGTCGCGACAGCGTGGAAGGGCTGATATGCATCGCTTTGGCCGTGCGGCCGAAATGGCGGCTTTCCGCCAAGTGGAGAAACAATTTGAGATCACGTAAATCCATGCGCGGCGAGCCTCGTTGTTATCTTGCAGATCTTGCAATATGACGTTGTTAATATATCAATTTAAGCAACGCATTTCCTGTCATATGATGAGTGCCATAATGGTTTCCCATCTGGCGGGAAACCTTTCCCGAATAACAGACAAACAAAACAGTATACGGAGCATGACATGGCTAACTATTTCAACACATTGAACCTGCGTCAGCAGCTGGCGCAATTGGGTCAGTGTCGTTTTATGGGACGTGACGAATTCGCCGATGAAGCGGGCTACCTGAAAGGCAAAAAAGTGGTGATCGTCGGCTGTGGCGCCCAGGGTCTGAACCAGGGGCTGAATATGCGTGACTCCGGTCTGGATATCGCCTACGCCCTGCGCCAGGAAGCGATCGCCGAGAAGCGCGCCTCATGGCGTAAAGCCACCGAAAACGGCTTTACCGTCGGCACTTACGAAGAACTGATCCCGCAGGCCGATCTGGTGGTTAACCTGACGCCGGACAAACAGCACTCCGCGGTGGTTCAGGCGGTTCAACCGCTGATGAAGCAGGGCGCGGCGCTGGGTTACTCCCACGGTTTCAATATCGTGGAAGTGGGCGAGCAGATTCGTAAAGACATCACCGTGGTGATGGTGGCGCCGAAGTGCCCCGGCACCGAAGTGCGTGAAGAATACAAACGCGGTTTCGGCGTGCCGACGCTGATCGCCGTTCACCCGGAAAACGATCCGCAGGGCGAAGGCATGGCGATCGCCAAAGCCTGGGCCGCGGCGACCGGCGGTCATCGCGCCGGCGTGCTGCAATCCTCTTTCGTGGCCGAAGTGAAGTCCGACCTGATGGGCGAGCAGACCATCCTGTGCGGTATGCTGCAGGCGGGTTCCCTGCTGAGCTTCGATAAGCTGGTGGCTGACGGCGCGGATGCCGCCTATGCGGAAAAACTGGTGCAGTTCGGCTGGGAAACCATTACCGAAGCGCTGAAGCAGGGCGGCATTACGCTGATGATGGACCGCCTGTCCAACCCGGCGAAACTGCGCGCCTATGCGCTGTCCGAACAGCTGAAAGAGATTATGGCGCCGCTGTTCCAGAAGCATATGGACGACATCATCTCCGGCGAATTCTCCAGCGGCATGATGGCGGACTGGGCCAACGACGACGTCAAACTGCTGACCTGGCGTGAGGAAACCGGCAAAACGGCGTTCGAAAACGCGCCGCAGTTTGACGGTAAAATCTCCGAGCAGGAATACTTCGACCACGGCGTGCTGCTGATCGCCATGGTGAAAGCCGGGGTTGAGCTGGCGTTCGAAACCATGGTCAGCGCGGGCATCATCGAAGAGTCCGCCTACTACGAATCGCTGCATGAGCTGCCGCTGATTGCCAACACCATCGCCCGTAAGCGTCTGTATGAAATGAACGTGGTGATTTCCGATACCGCCGAGTACGGCAACTACCTGTTCGCCAACGCCGCGGTTCCGCTGCTGCAAGAGACGTTCATGTCTTCGCTGCAGCCGGGCGATCTGGGTAAAGCCGTTGCGGCCACCGAAGTGGATAACGCCCAACTGCGCGATGTCAATGAAGCCATCCGCAACCACCCGATCGAAGCGGTCGGCCGTACGCTGCGCGGCTATATGACCGATATGAAACGTATCGCCGTCGCCGGTTAAGTTTCCCCTCGGCTCAATACCTCAAGGCACCGCATTCGCGGTGCCTTTTTATTGTGCACAGAAAACCCCCAGCTAGGCTGGGGGTTCCGTAAAGCTTTCA